>JAHDFG010000106.1:5652-7423 GCA_020628265.1 Pseudooctadecabacter sp.
TCTTCGCCGGTGAGCGCATGCTCCGCCCCGACGATGGCAGCAAACTCTTGCAAAAGTGCCATGAAATCCTCCCAGAACAGGAAGGTGACGTAACTGAGCGGTGAAATCAACGGGGGGTGTGTGGTGGCGTTACCTGGATTTGAACCAGGGACCTAACGATTATGAGTCGTTCGCTCTAACCAACTGAGCTATAACGCCATGCACAGCGGGCGGAATAGTCACCCCGCGCCGCGCTGTCAAACCGAATCTGGCCTGCTGCGCGGCATTTTTGCCGATCATTTCCTTTGGTCGTTACGTCCGCCGGAATTGCCACTGTGTCGTCTGCACCAACGGGGCCTCGGGCCGCAGTTCGATGCTGGGGAAATGCGGGTTGTTCGGGGCGTCCGGCCAGTTCTGGCATTCAATCGCAAGGGCGCTGAAAGCCGGACGGTCGTCATAGATATGCACGCCCGGTTCGGTGGTCAGGACCGTCATTTCGGTGCCCCCACCGGTCAGAACCATTGCCTCTGTCAGCGGCTGTCGGGATGTGGCCAGACAATAGGTGTTGTCATAAAGGGCATCGCCCAGATGCAGGGGCGTGGGTGCGCGAAAATCAAAGGGCGTCCCTGCCACATCCGCGATGTCCCCCGTTGGCACGCTTTCCCCGTCAACAGGTAGATACCGGTCGGGGTGGATCTGAATGGTATGGCCGTCCATGTCAGCTGCACCGGTCAGGTTCCAGTAGCTGTGGTTCGTCAGATTGGCGAGGGTGGGCGCATCTGTGGTGGTTGTGATCGTCAACGTGAGGTTCGGCCCCTCAGAGATGCTAAAGGCCGCTTCCACCCTGCGGTTGCCCGGAAACCCGCTGTCGCCGTCCATCAGATCAAGGGCAAGGGTCACATGATCGTCGCCCTGTGCCGCGATGTCCCAAAGGCGGGTGTGGACACCTTTGGAGCCGCCATGGAGCGTGTGCTTGCCGTGGGTGTTCCGCTCAAACTGGTGGGAGATACCGTCGATCGTGGCACTCCCGCCCGAAATGCGGTTCGCAACAGGGCCGACGATGGCCCCGTGATAGAGCATGGACCCTTCGTAGTCGGACAGATCGTCCGAGCCGATGGTCAGGTTATGGGGAATGCCGTCAAGATGGACTGCCCGAAGGATGGCACCATAGGTCAGGACAGAAGCGGTTAGCCCGTGCGCCTTAAGGGTGACGTCGTGGACGGTGCGGCCGTCTTTCAGCGTTCCGAAGGGTGTCATAGGGCCTCCCAATGCACACCGGCCGCGGGGATGTCCGTGCCGTTCCAGTTGAGTGCTTCGGGCGCATAGTTGAACACGAAGCGGTGGGTTGCGGTGTCGCGAATGCGCAGGCCTTCGGGCAGGGTGTGGTGGGTCAGCCCCACCTCGTCACACAAATCGCGCAGGATCGTGTCCCATGTGGCGTCATCGGGCCAGCCGGCCAGATAGCGGGTTGTTTCACCCATGATCGCCGCTTGTCCGTCAGCCGTGGCGAGCTTTACGGGCGCATCGCCCTCCAGCACTTCGCGCCAGTGGAGGAACTGCCCGCCGTTCTGCAACGGCACGCTGGCTTGGGGTGGCATGCTTTCGGTCAGGACCACGGTGGCATCCAAGCCTTCTATGTTTGGGCCCATCGGCGTGGGGATCGACAGGTGTTCGGTCTTGGTGTCCGTGCGCGGGCCAATCAGCGAAATCGTCTGCGGCAGCGCGGCTTTCAACGGCTCGCTGAGTTTCATGATGCCGGGGGCCAGAACGAATTTGTAGCCCGACAGGTCGG
>JAHDFG010000107.1 GCA_020628265.1 Pseudooctadecabacter sp.
GCATAGGCGTAGAAGTGACCGAACCCGCCGCCAAGATAGGGTGCGGAGCCCTGAAGCCAGAACAACCAGTTCAGCGCCTCTGTCCGGTTCTCGATATCCTTGGGCAGGAAGGCCCCGAACTTCTCGGCGAGATACAGCAGGATCGCGCCACTTTCGAACACCCGCACCCCCGTCTCCTTGTCGAAAAGGGCCGGAATTTTGGAGTTCGGGTTCACATCTACGAAACCGCTGGAAAACTGGTCACCCGCGTTGATGTCGATGAACCACGCATCGTATTCCGCGTTGTGACCCGCCTCCAGCAGCTCCTCGAGCATGACCGTGACCTTTACGCCATTGGGTGTCGCAAGGGAGTGCAGCTGCAACGGGTGTTTGCCGGTTGGCAGGTCTTTGTCATGTGTCGGCCCCGAAATAGGCCGGTTGATGCTGGCGAACTTGCCGCCGCTGTCCTGATCCCACGTCCAGACTTTGGGGGGCGTGTAGGTCATGCGTGTCTCCTGAGATGTCTTTTGACATGAGCTAAGGCATTCAGGGAGACCTGCAAGGCCTAACGTTCAGACAACACCCCTCTAGGCTGGAACAAGAGCGTCTTCCAAAACCAGATCCGAACATTTTTCGCCGATCATGATCGCAGGGGCGTTCGTATTGCCCGAAACGATCTCGGGCATGATCGAACAATCAGCAACCCTTAGGCCTTCCACGCCGTGAACCCGCAGTCTTTCATCGACAACAGCGTCCTTGCCGCTGCCCATTTTGCAGGTTCCGGTCGGGTGGTAGATCGACGCCGAATTGTTGCGCGCCCAGTCGAGGGTTGCATCATAGTCGTCCATCGGCAGGCTCTCGTCGGGGCGATACTCTTTCGAGATTTTGGACGTAAGCGGCGCATGACGTGCAATCGTACGCGCAATGTTGACGCCAGCCACAGCCGTGTCGCAATCCGTCTTGGTGGACAGATATTTTGGAATGATCGCCGGATAGTCCCGCGGGTTCGACGATTTCAAACGAATCTCGCCGCGCGATTCAGGGCGCAACTGGCAGACGGACATCGTAAAAGCAGAGAACTTGTCAGCCCCCTTGCCCGGGTTCTCGGCCGACAGTGGCTGCACGTGGAACTGAATGTCCGGCGTTTCAAGATCGTCGCGGGTCTTGAGGAACCCCGTTGCCAAGCTGGCTGCCATCGTCATCGGCCCCGCGCGGAACAGCATGTACTTCAGACCGATTTTGGCCTGTCCATAAAGACTGGAGACTTCGTCATTCAGGGTGGGTTCGTTGCACTTGTAGACCAGACGGATTTGCAAGTGGTCCTGCAGGTTTTTTCCTACCCCGGGCAGGTCGACGGCAACGTCGATACCGTGCTCTTTCAACTGATCTGCCTCACCGATGCCCGACATCATGAGCAGCTGGGGCGAGTTGATTGCGCCGCCGGAGACGATGATTTCGCGGCGCGCTTTGACGCGGTGCTGGTTGCCCGATTTGTCGGTGTAAAGCACCCCCGTCGCCCGCTTTCCGTCCAGCTCGATCCGGTCGGCTTGCGCGTGGGTGATGATCTGAAGGTTCGGACGGGACCGTGCGGGGTTCAGGTACGCAACAGCAGCCGAACACCGCCGCCCGTTGCGGGATGTCAGTTGGAAGAAACCAACGCCTTCCTGATCCGCCCCATTGTAATCAGGGTTGAATTTGTAGCCAGCCGCCTGCGCAGCGGCGACCCATGCGTCCGTGATCGGTCGCTGGATGCGCATATTGGATACAGAGAGCGGCCCCTGATCGCCGTGAAACTCGTCCGCACCGCGTTCGTTCTTCTCGGCTCGTTTGAACAGAGGCAGGATATCATCCCAACCCCAACCCGCGTTGCCCATCTGACGCCAGCGGTCGTAGTCCTGCTTTTGCCCGCGGACATACAGCAGGCCGTTCAGTGATGACGACCCGCCCAGAACCTTGCCCCGTGGCCATTCAATAGAACGACCGTTCAGGCCGGGGTCAGGTTCGGTTTTGTAGCACCAGTCCACGGACGGGTTATGGATCGTTTTGAAATAGCCGACGGGGATGTGAATCCACGGGTTCCAGTCCCGTCCTCCGGCCTCAAGCAGAATCACCTTATTCTTTGGATCGGCGCTCAGACGATTCGCGACAACACAGCCGGCGGAACCCGCCCCGACGACCACATAATCCGCTTCCAGCGTATCCATTGTGCGAATTCCTCCCTTCGCGGACTGCCGAAAAATCGGGCAGACTCAAAATTAATCCTTGCCACACGCTATTAATGCGCCCCAATATTGAGACTGCAAGTATCAATCTTGCCCAAGGGAGGAAAATTTATGAAAGCATCAAAGGTGCTCAGCACCATTTCCCGCCGTGATCTGTTCAAGTTAACAGGTCGTTACGGCATTTCGTCTGTTGTTATGGGGGCCGCTGGCCTGACCGGCGCAGTGACCCTGCCCAACATCGCTAAGGCAGCCGAATCAGAATACGAGAAGCGTTTCGCGAACGAACCCAAGCACACCCTGACCTTGGGTGCTGCTGGTTTTAACCCGCAGAACCTTCTGATCGAACGCGCTGGCGTTCTGACCTTCGCACGCGATCTGGAAGAGCGCACCGAGGGTGAGATCCGCGTCGAGTTTGTTGGCGACAACCAGATCTGTGGTCAGCTGTCCTGCGCCGAGAAAGCTCAGCTGGGCGTTATCGACATGTATTCTGCATCCACGCAGAACTCTGCCGGTTCCACGCCTTACCTGAACGTTCTGGACTACGCGTACATGTTCCGTACCCGTGCCGACCAGTACCACTTCCTCTACAGCCCCGAATCTATGGGTCTGCTGCGGGAGCCACTGGAAAGCCGTCACGGCCTGAAGTTCCTCTTCAGCCACTGCGAACTGCGCGGCATCCAGCTTGGCAACAGCTTTGCTGACAAAGGTCCTGTGACCTCTGTGACGCAGCTGGCAGGCACCAAGAACCGCGTGACGGGCACCCAGCTGGGCCGGATCGCAATGGAACTGATGGACCTGAACCCTGTTCCGGTTGCATGGGAAGAAACGCTCGACGCTCTGCGCACCGGTCTGATCGACGGCGCGGAAACATGGGCCTCTGCTGTGGCATACGCCAACATGTCCCCTGCTGTGACCCAGTCCGTGGACATGGGCTTCTTCTGCGGCACCGAGCATACCGGCATGAACGCCGCCGTGTTTGATGCAATGGAAGCGCACCTGCAGGAAGCCATCATGGAATCGGCTTACCTTGCTCAGGTCTTCGTGCAGCACGCAAACGAAGCCGCCTTGGTTAACACCGTGGGCTTCACCGATCCGCCGGCACCCGGCACGATCTTTGCTGAAAACGATGTGGCTGTGTCGATCTTCACCGACGAAGCCCGCCGCGAAGCCGAAGAGATGTGCTCGCCTGAATTCCAGCCTGCGGCTTGGGAACAGTGGCGTGAGCGGATCAACGGTTGGGCCGGTGGCCGTGACACGTACCAGGAAATCTATGACCTGGTCCGGAACGGCAACTCCCACACGCTGGCAGAAAACGTCGAGCCCCGCCGCTGGTGGCGCACCTGATCTCAGGCACTGCCTGACAGACCTACGACACGTTTTGGGGCGGGTGGCAGATGCCTCCCGCCCCATTTCATCCAAGGCCAACAAATTTACAAATGCCCGAAGAATCGCGGCACAGTGTCAGCCGAACGCGCGCTGACCTTGGGAGGGACACGAATGTTAGAGCTGATAAGCGGCACGGGACAGATCTATGCCGGACTTTGGGGCGTCCTTGTGGACGTGATCACGGGAAATGAACCCGACTTCTTTCCGCTACGCCGGTTGATGCTGTCGAACGCAGTCTGGATGTGGGGCGCGATAACGACGCTTCTGGGCGGGCTGGTCTTTGCCCTGATTTACCGCGCAGTTCCATGGGTCGAGCGTAACCTTGAGCCCACATTGATGGTCGTCTCCTATCTGACCATCGGCCTTATCATCTTTGTCGAGGTGATCCGGCGCTTTATCTTTTCCGAACAGTTTCCGTGGTCGACAACGATCCCCGGATACCTGTTCCTGATTATGACATGGACAGGCTGTAGCTATAACGTCCGGCTGCGGACCCACCTGTCCTTCTCGGAGTTCCGCTCAAAGATGCCTCGCATGCCGCAATTCGGCCTGTTGATGCTGGATGCGGTCCTTTGGTGGGGCATCTGCCTTCTGGTGATCGTGACGGCGACCGGCGTCATGGTGAACGCGGGCAACAACTTCATGATCGTGACCGGCACGAACAACGTCATGGTCTGGTGGTTCATGGCGACGCTGCCGATTGCCTTCATGCTGCTGTCGGCCCGTGTGTTCCAGAACCTCTTCGATGACATCAGCAACTTCAGAAACGGCCGCCCGCTGATCGAGCAAGCCGTGTTGGGAGGGCAGTAAGATGGATACAGGAACCCTCGTTACACTGATTTCCATCGGCGTCACCGTCATGTTCATGTTGGGGATGCCCGTCTTTCTGGTCATTGCATACTGGGTGTTGGGGACGTCACTCGCACTTGGCCAGCCACTGGTGAACATCGGCACCGCATTGTCGGACGTCTTTACGGACGGTTTTGCCCTGCTGGCTATGCCGCTGTTCATCCTGACCGGTGACTTGATCAACCGCGCAGGGATTGCGCGACGTCTGTCGGACTTTGCCTATGCCTGCCTTGGCTGGCTGCGGGGCGGTCTGGCCATGGCGGCGATCGGCGCGTCGGGTTTGTTCGCTGCGATCTCGGGCTCGAACTCGGCCACGACGGCTACGATCGGTTCGATGCTGCACCCTGAGATGATCAAAGGTGGATATGACCCGCGCTTCTCAGCGGCGACCGCTGCTGCTGGCGGGACGGTCGGGATCATCATTCCACCGTCGATCATCTTCATCGTCTACGGCTTCATCATGAACCTGTCGATCAACGACCTCTTCATCGCGGGCATCCTGCCCGGTGCGCTGATGGTGCTGGCCATGATCATCACGGCCTTCATCGTCTCGACGATGAACAAGTGGGGCGTGCTGATCGGGTTGGATCCAATCCGCGTGATGAAAACCGCCCTTGGCGGTTGGCTCGGGTTCTTTGCCATCGGTCTGGTGCTTTGGGGCATCTACACCGGCAAATTCTCCCCGACGGAAGCGGCCGGTGTGACCGTGGGCTTCTGTGTGCTGGTGGGCTTCATCTGCCTGCCCATCTACAAGATGATGAACATCGACGAAGAACGCGACATCAACACCCGCGGCTTCCAGGAGATGATCGTGGTGCGTGGCTTCGGCCCGCGTGAGTTGCCGTCGATCACCATGCGGTCGGCACAGATCACGGGTATTCTTGCACCGCTCATCGCCATTTCGGTCGTGATGCAGCAGAACCTGTCGTCGCTTGGTGCCAAGGAGCTGATCGAAGGCTTCCTGACCTCCATGGGTGGCTACTATCCGGTGCTGTTCACGGCCATGGCCATCGTGTTCGTGTCGGGCATGGTGCTGGAATCGCTGCCGGTTACGATCATTCTGGCGCCGATCCTTGCACCGATTGCCCACAGTGTCGGGGTCGATCCGATCCAGTTCGCTGTGGTCTTCCTTGTCGGCGCGTCCATCGGGTTCATTACACCGCCCTACGGGCTGAACCTTTACGTGGCATCAGGTGTGACAGGGGTTCCGTACTTCAGGCTCCTGCGGTACTCCACCATGTATCTGATCGCTCTGATCTCGGTTTGGTTCCTCGTGGCCCTTGTGCCCAGCATCTCCAAAACGCTATTGCCGGGCGGCGGGTTCTATAACCTGATCGAAAGCGTCTTCGGCGGGGGCGCGGCACCAGTATGAGGGACGGCGTGACGTCTGAATCTATTCCAACCAACCTGCGATTGCTGATCGTACTCGAAGAGGTTGCGCGGATCGGGGTGCCCGTCACCCCGACAGAGGTCAACGCACAACTGGGATTGCCCAAACCGACCATCCACCGGCTGTTCACCACGCTGGAGGAGGAAGGGTTCCTTCAACGAGACATCGACGGGCGGGCGTATTCGCCTGGCCGTCGGTTGCGCGGAATGGCGACAGGCGTTCTGTCATCCCTGCGCATCAGGGCGGCCCGTCTGGCCGTCTTGCGCAAACTCAGCGCGGAAGTGGGAGAGACCTGCAACCTCGCCCTGCCCGACCGCGACAGCATGATCTATCTCGAACGGGTCGAGACCGAATGGCCTCTGCGCATCCAGCTGCCAGTGGGGACGACAGTACCGTTCTACTGCACCGCATCTGGCAAGATGTATTTGTCGACCTTGCCCAAGGCCCATCTGGCCCGTTTTGCGGCGTCCGAACCCCTTGAGGCGCGCACGGCCAACACCATTACCGACCCCGACGCTCTGATCGCTGAAGTGACGAAGGTGCGTTCGGACGGCTATGCCACGGACAACGAAGAATTCATGGACGGTATGATCGCTTTGGCCGTCCCGATCCTTGACGGCAACGGGCGGCTTGTAGCGACCCTTTCGTTCCACGCGCCAACGCTGCGGTTCGATCAATCCAAATCGTTGGAATTCCTGCCAGCCCTTCACGCGGCTGCGGCAGAACTGTCCACCCTTTTGCAGGAATAGACAGACCTTAGGATTGGGTGTTCTGCGCCGCTGCGGCGGCGTTCGTCATGTCTTCTTCGCGCTGCACCAGTGTCGACCATTCCTGTTCGCCCGGAGCCTCTGGTGGTGCATCGCAAGAGCGGCGGTGAATGTTCACCTTGCTCAGGAAATTGGCCGATATGGGGGCCGTCACAAACAGAAACGCCATGATCAGCAACTCGTGGAACGACCCTTCGCCGATGATGAACGAGTATGTCATCGACGCAAGCAGCAGCGCACCAATGCCCATCGTCCCGACCTTCGTGGGTGCGTGCAGGCGGGTCATGGAATCGTTCAGCTTCAGCAGGCCGAAGCTGCCCACCAGCGCGAAAGCCGCGCCCACCAGCAGGAAGACACCAACGGCATATGTTCCGATCTCGGCCCCAGTCATTCGATGATATCTCCCCGCAGCACAAACCGCGCGTATGCAACGGTCGAGACAAATCCAAGCATGGCAATGATCAACGCGGCCTCAAAGAACAGCTGCGTACCCTGATAGACGCCAACCAGCACGATCAACCCGATGGCGTTGACTACCATCGTATCCAGCGCAAGGATCCGGTCCCCCGTTCCAGGCCCGATGACAAGGCGCACCATTGCCAACAGTTGCGACACCGCGAGGGCGGCAAAGGCTATCGTCAGGGCGATATTCAGAAACTCTTCGGCGGGCATCATGCGAAAATCTCCAGCAGGCGGGCTTCGTAACGTGTTTTGATCTCTTG
>JAHDFG010000108.1:0-3770 GCA_020628265.1 Pseudooctadecabacter sp.
GGGAATCGGCTTGTCATATGGGTGTCAAGCCATTAGGTAGCAGGCCTTGACCACCATTTTCGTTGATCGGAGTGTCCAATGGCCCGCGTAACCGTCGAAGACTGCGTTGATAAGGTTCCAAACCGGTTCGAGCTTGTGATGCTCGCCTCCCATCGCGCCCGCGAGATTTCTGCTGGTGGCGCGCTGACGGTAAACCGCGACAACGACAAGAACCCCGTTGTGGCCCTGCGCGAGATTGCAGACGAAACCCAGACAGCCGACGATCTGCGCGAACGCATGATCGAAGCCAACCAGACCCAGATCGAAGTGGATGAGCCTGAAGAGGATTCCATGGCGCTTCTGATGGGTGGCGGCTCTCCTGAGGCGGACAAGCCCGCTGACGACGACATGAGCGAAGAAAAGCTCCTCCGCGCCCTGATGGAAGCTCAGGGTCAGAAGTAAGGCGGCACTGCCAGCATGACAGCAGATGACCTGATCGCGCTGGTTCGCACTTACAACCCGAAGACCAATGCAGCGATGATCGCCGACGCTTTTGCGTTCGGCGCTCAGATGCATGAGGGGCAGTTCCGCCATTCCGGTGAACCATACTTTACCCATCCTGTCGCGGTTGCCGCCATTCTGGCCGAACAGCAGATGGATGATGCGACGCTGATTACAGCGCTGCTGCACGACACGATCGAGGACACGAAGGCGTCCTTTTCGGATGTCGAGAAGCGGTTCAGTCGAGAGATTGCAGAACTTGTGGACGGTGTCACGAAGCTGACCAACCTGCAGCTGTCATCGTCCGAGACGAAGCAGGCCGAAAACTTCCGCAAGCTGTTCATGGCCACCAGCCGCGATTTGCGGGTGACCTTGGTCAAGCTGGCCGACCGGCTGCACAACATGCGCACGATCAAGTCCATGCGCCCCGAGAAGCAGGCCCAAAAGGCACGGGAGACCATGGATATCTACGCCCCCCTTGCAGGTCGCATGGGTATGCAGTGGATGCGCGAAGAACTCGAGGACCTCGCGTTCCGTGTCCTGAACTCCGAGGGCCGCAACTCGATCATTCGCCGTTTCATCACGTTGCAGAAAGAGACGGGCGACGTGGTGGAAAAGATCACGGCGGATATGGAGCTGGAGATGGACAAGGCGGGCATCCCTGCCGACATCTACGGACGTGCCAAGAAACCCTATTCGATCTGGCGGAAGATGCAGGAAAAGGCGCAAGGCTTCAGCCGTCTGTCTGATATCTACGGGTTTCGCATCATCACCCAGACCGAGGCCGATTGCTACGCGGCGTTGGGCGCGATCCATCAACGCTGGTTCGCAGTGCCCGGCCGGTTCAAGGACTACATCAGCCAGCCCAAATCCAACGGTTACCGCAGCCTTCACACAACGGTGTCTGGCCGCGACGGCAAACGGGTCGAGGTTCAAATCCGCACCGTCGAGATGCACGAAGTGGCCGAGGCGGGTGTGGCCGCACATTGGTCCTACCGCGACGGGGAGCGGGTCGAGAACCGTTTTGCTGTGGATCCTGCGCGCTGGATCGCCCAGCTGACGGAACGGCTGGACGACGACCACGATCACGACGAATTCCTCGATCTGGTCAAATTGGAAATGTATCAGGACCAGGTGTTCTGCTTCACGCCCAAGGGAGACGTGATCAAGCTCCCCCGCGGCGCGACGCCCATCGATTTTGCCTATGCAATTCACACTCGGATCGGGCACGCCTGTGTGGGGGCAAAGGTGGACGGGTTACGAGTGCCGTTGTGGACCCGCCTGAAGAATGGGCAGTCGGTGGATGTGATTACCGCCGAGGGCCAGACGCCACAGGCCACTTGGATCGACATTGCCGTCACCGGCCGCGCCAAAACGGCCATCCGCCGTGCGCTGCGCGAGGAAGATCGCGAACGGTTCATCCGTCTGGGTCGGGAATTGGTTCGAGTGTCCTTTGAAAACATCGGCAAGAAAGCAACTGACAAGGCGCTCAAGACCGCGTGCAAGGCGTTGGGACTTGGCAATATCGATGACCTTCTGGAACGGGTTGGTGCGGCAGAAGTCACGTCGCGCGATGTGGTGAACGCAATTTACCCCGACCTTGCCAAGTCCGCTGGACAGGAAATCGAATCCCGGCGGGCTGTCATTGGGCTGGAAGCCGATCAGACCCACCGGCGCGGCCAGTGTTGCCAGCCGATCCCAGGTGAACGGATTGTCGGGATCACGTACCGCGGGCAGGGCGTTGTGGTGCATTCGATTGATTGCGACGTGCTGGCTGATCTTGAAGACCAGCCCGAACGCTGGATTGATCTGCACTGGCAAGAGGGCACCCATTCAGCGACGAACACAGTCACACTTGAGATGACGATCACCAATGATGCGGGTGTCCTTGGACGGATCTGCACCTTGATTGGTGAAAACGACGCCAATATTTCCGACCTCGTCTTCATTGATCGCAAACCGGATTACTACAGATTGCTGATCGAGGTTGACCTCCGTGATGTGGAACATATGCACGTCATTATGACGGCGCTTGAGGCTGACAGTAATGTGGCCTCCATTCAGCGGCATCGCGATCCGGATCGTGCGGGGCAGGTCCAACGTCAAAGCTAACGCCCCATCGGGGTAAGGAACGGATAACAGGTGGTCTTCAGACGCAGAGACAGACGCCCCCTTTGGCGGGTTGCGCTAGAACTGCTCTGGCCCCGCGGGGGCTGGGGACGTGCGGCCCAATACGTCCGGCACCGCGTCCGTCGTCTGCCCGATACGCCCGAGAAGATTTCGCGGGGGGTCTGGGCCGGTGTGTTTGCGGCCTTCACTCCGTTCTACGGGCTCCATTTCGTTGTTGCCGCCCTGATCGCGATGCTGATGCGGGGCAATATCCTTGCGGCCCTCATGGCGACTTTCTTTGGCAATCCTTTGACTTATCTTCCAATTGCTTGGGTGGCGCTGGGGACAGGGCACTGGCTGTTGGGGACGCGGATGGACCGTAGCCTGCTGGACGACGGGCGCGGAACCTGCGGGATAGGGTGCCAGTTTTCAAACGCGTTTGAAGATTTATGGCATAATATCAAGGCGATATTCACTGATGAGCGGATGGATTGGCGCGGCCTGTCCGAATTTTACTCGGAGGTGTTCTACCCCTACATGATCGGCGGAATTATCCCCGGAATCATCGCGGCCTCGGTCTGTTACTACCTGAGCGTTCCGGTGATCCGCGCCTACCAGAACCGTCGCCGCAAGCAGCTGCGGGAAAAGTTGGCGCAATTGAAGAATCCGGCTGACGGCGGCGAATAGGCGCGATACAGTCAGTCCAGAAGGAGGGCTGACTTATGTCCAATTTGCGTTTGGGTGTGAACATCGACCACGTGGCTACCGTCCGCAATGCGCGCGGCGGCGACACGCCGGATCCCGTTCGGGCGGCCAAGCTGGCCGAGGAGGCGGGTGCCGACGGCATTACAGCACACCTGCGTGAGGATCGTCGTCATATCGGGGACGCGGATATCGATGCCTTGATGGACGCCCTGACAGTCCCCCTCAATTTTGAGATGGCTGCGACAGAAGAGATGCAGAAGATTGCCTTGCGCCACAAACCACACGCTGTCTGCATCGTGCCAGAAAAGCGCGAGGAACGGACGACCGAAGGCGGCCTCGAAGTCGCACGTGAGGAAAACCAGCTGGCCCATTTCATTGCCCCGCTGCGGGAGGCCGGTTGCCGGGTCTCCATCTTTATTGCCGCAGACAAACGCCAGATTGATGCGGCCCACCGGATCGGCGCGCAGGTGATCGAA
>JAHDFG010000108.1:3870-7282 GCA_020628265.1 Pseudooctadecabacter sp.
GTCACGATCGGTCAGGCGGCTGGCATCCTCGGGACTCGCGATTTGTCCGGATGCACGCTCTTGGCATCCTGCCAACCCTGCGAGATGTGTCTGGCCGCCATGCGCTGGGCCAAGATCGACCGCGTGATTTATGGGGCGCGGCAAGGCAATGTTGACGATCAGATGTTCCGCTTTCCTGCTTTGAACATCGACGCCTATCATCAGGCTTGCGGTGGGTGCTTTGACCATGCGGGCGGCATCCATGATGACATGGTCGGCCACCTCTACCGGCTGGGGGGCGATGGCTGACAGCTTGGCTGTCTTTCCCGTCGCATTCTGGGCGTGCTCCGCTTAGAATGTGGGATAGGTTCGCGCACAGCGCGGCACATGACGGATGAACGAAGAGGGGCTGCTGACATGAGATATCTGCTCGCACCCGTATTGGCTTTTTGCGCAAACACAGCAGCCGCGCAGGTGGCCATGCCTTGCGATTGGCAAGCCCATGCCGACGCGATTGTGGAGCCTTGGGAAGAAAATACGCGCACCTTTTCCAACGGCGCGGTGCGTGTGGCGCTCCTTGATGTGATCGAGCCTGCTGCCGCTGCCTCTTACTTGCTGGTGCTGCACCCTCCTTTCGATGAAACGGGAAGCCGAACATGCACCGTCGTTGGGCTTGACGACGGCCTCGGCTATGGCGGCGTGATTTTCGAAGAGCTTGAGGGGGCATATGATCCGGCCAAGGGGCTGACGCTGACATTTCCTGCGTTTATCTATTTGCCGGAACAGAGTTTTCAGAATTCGGCCCTTGTATCGGTCACGATCAACCAGGCCACGGGCGATGTTGCGGTCACACAGGAATTGGGACGTGAGTAGCGCCCATCGTGTCGGAAGGGGCACCTCATGATCCTTGGAATCGGCACCGATCTGGCGAATATCGAACGGATCGCAGGCACGTTGGATCGGTTTGGCGACCGGTTCCGTAACCGCGTTTTCACAGAAGTTGAGCAGTGCAAGGCAGAGCGGCGTAAGGACGTGGCGGGGACATACGCCAAACGCTGGGCCGCGAAGGAAGCCTGTTCAAAGGCGCTGGGCACCGGATTGCGGATGGGAATTTCGTGGAAAGACATGGCCGTAAGCAACCTTCACACCGGTCAGCCTGTCATGGCTGTGACCGGCTGGGCGAAGGAGCGTCTTGATGAGATGACGCCGGCAGGACATGAGGCGATTATTCACGTGACATTGACAGATGACCATCCGTGGGCGCAGGCCTTTGTGGTCATAGAAGCACGTCCTGTCTCATAGATTTCTACCGCTTGACTTGCGCGGAAGGCACAGCCACATAACCCCAAATTTTATTGGTCTTTTCGCGAAGGGGAATCCCGTGTGGGCATCCATTAAAGAAACAGTCAAAACAGTGGTTTACGCACTGTTGATTGCCGGCGTCTTTCGCACCTTCCTGTTTCAGCCCTTCTGGATCCCGTCCGGTTCGATGAAAGAAACACTGCTAGTTGGCGATTTCCTGTTCGTGAACAAGATGGCCTACGGGTACTCCTACGCCTCCTGTCCGTCGATTATTATTCCCGCTGTGGGCCTTGATGTGGATGCCGAAGATTTCTGCGGCGTCTTCAAGGGCGGCAACGACCGTCTCTTCGGGTCCGAGCCTGAACGTGGCGACGTTGTGGTCTTCCGCCACCCCGTCACGGGCCGTGACTTCATCAAACGCCTGATCGGTATGCCGGGCGATACGGTCCAGATTGTCGATGGCAAGATCATCCTCAACGGGGAAGAGGTCCCGCAATCAGATGCGAGCCTGTTTACCGAACCTTTCGTCCGTCGCGGTCAGCCGCCAAACTTCCCCGTCTGTAGCAACGGCACGGTTCCGATCGGTGAGGACTGCATCAAACAGCGCCTGACAGAGACACTGCCGAACGGCGTGTCCTATTCCGTGCTGAACGTCGGCGACCGTCCCTTGGACAACACCGGTATCTTCACCGTGCCGGAGGGGCAGTATTTCTTCATGGGCGACAATCGCGACAACTCGTCCGACAGCCGCCGCCCGCAGCGGTCCGGCGGGGTCGGGTTTGTGCCTTACGAGGACATCGTGGGTCGCGCGGACCGGATCATGTTCTCGTCTTCCGGCCGGTCCCTGCTGGCCTTCTGGACGTGGCGGTCCGACCGTTACTTCATGGCGATCGAGTGAAACTGTCCGGCCCACTGCGCGAGTTTCAGGGGCGGCTTGGCCATACCTTTGCCAAGCCGGAACTGCTGATCCGCGCGGTGACGCACTCGTCCATGTCGTCGCCCCATCGTGATGACAACCAGCGGCTGGAGTTTCTGGGGGATCGCGTGCTGGGGCTGGTGATGTCCGAGGCGCTGCTGTCTGCTGATCCGAACGCGACCGAAGGCCAGTTGGCCCCCCGTTTCAACGCGCTTGTGCGCAAGGAAACCTGCGCCGATGTGGCCCGCCAGATTGATCTGGGTGCTGTCCTGAAGCTGGGCCGGTCCGAGATGCTGACAGGAGGTCGCCGCAAAGAGGCTTTGCTGGCTGACGCGACCGAGGCTGTAATCGCCGCCGTCTACTTGGACGCAGGGTTCGACGTGGCGCGAGATTTGGTGCTGGCCCTTTGGGGCAAGCGGATCACGAACGTCGAGGCCGATGCCCGCGATCCCAAAACCGCGTTGCAGGAATACGCGCAAGGCAAAGGTGACCCGCCGCCCAGTTACACCGAAGTGGCGCGGTCTGGTCCTGATCATGCGCCCGTGTTCACAATCGAAGTGCGCCTGAAGTCGGGGGCATCGGAACAGGCACAGGCCCCAAGCAAACGGCAGGCGGAACAGGCAGCGGCCAAGGCGTTGCTGGCCCGCGTGCAAGGAGACAACACATGACCCAGCGCGCAGGTTTTGCGGCCCTCATCGGGGAGCCGAACGCAGGCAAATCCACCCTGCTCAACCGGATGGTCGGGGCCAAGGTCAGCATCGTGACCCATAAGGTCCAGACAACCCGCGCTCGCATTCGTGGCGTGGCCATCGAAGGGGACAGCCAGATCGTCTTTGTCGACACCCCTGGCCTGTTTCAGCCCAAACGCCGTCTTGACCGCGCCATGGTCGCTGCCGCTTGGGGCGGGGTGGCCGATGCCGATGTGGTCGTCATGATGGTCGAAGCCCATCGCGGTATCACCAAGGGGGTTGAGACGATCCTTGACCGGCTGGAAGAGGTGGGCACCGGCCGCAAGGTCGCGCTGGCGATTAACAAGATTGACCGCGTGGAATCGCCTGTGCTGTTGGGGTTGACGAAGGACCTCAACGAACGGTTCGCCTTTGCGGAAACCTTCCTGATCTCGGCCGAAAAGGGTCATGGCTGTGACGACCTGCGGCGCTGGTTGGCAGCGCAAATGCCGGAGGAACCGTGGCTCTACCCTGAAGATCAGATCGC
>JAHDFG010000109.1 GCA_020628265.1 Pseudooctadecabacter sp.
CAATCGCGCGGGCAGCGGCCTTGGTGTAATCCATACCGTATTGGTCGTTGCCCATGCCCATTTCGATGATGAACCGTTGATCGCTCATGCGCCCACCTCCAGCGAGACCGAGATCGCGACGTTCGCAATCACCGTCGGATTTCCGTCAGGCCTTGGCACATCCAGTCCGCCTTTTTTGACGTCAAAGCTGATCTGCCCATAAGGAAAGATATCCGCCAAAGCGTCCGTATCTACGCGGTCAGGTTCTTGCACACCGACCTCAACCAAGATTTGCATGGCTTCCTTGGGCTGGCCAAACAATTCCGCCAGATTGATCGAATTGTGCCACAGCGCATCCTGCAGCGCCCGCTTTGCAGCTTGCGTGTAATCCTGCCGGCGCAGGGACGATCCCATGCCGAATTCCGTAAGCAGTCGGGGCATCACACCACCTCCCAATATGTTGGTTTCGTCTCTTGCCAGCCTGCGCGGTGCAACAGCGGCGTGTCGTCATAGCGCTCGGGGTGACCAAGACACAGATACCCCGTCAGCACCCAACTCTTGGGCGCATCGCAAATCGCGGCGATCCGATCAGGGTGCAGGATCGACACCCAGCCCACGCCGATGTTTTCCGCCCGTGCGGCCAGCCACAACGTATGGATCGCCGTCACCGTCGAATAGGCCAGCATTTCGGGCATGGTCTGACGCCCCAGTCCGGCGCCTTCGTTCGGGTCTGTCTCGGTGAAGACCGCCAGATGCACCGGAGCCTCCCGCAAACCGGCCAGTTTCAACGCGCGATATTGCGCAGCCGTATCGTCGTCATACCCGCTGGCCGCGTCTTCGTTGGCAGCCTCAAAATCAGCAATAACAGCCGCGCGTTTTGCGGGGTCATCGACCTGCAGCACCCTCCACGGTCGGGCATTGCCCACCGCAGGCGCACAGTCCATGGCGGCCCTCAGGCGCGACAACGTCTCAGGCGAGACGGGATCGGCGCGAAAGTGGCGCACATCACGGCGCCACTGCAACAGATCCTCCAAGGCCGCCTGATGCTGGCGCCCCATCTCCATTCAGTATTCGACCCCGATCTGCGCCTTGATGCCGGACCGGAACGGATGCTTTACCAGCTCCATCTCGGTCACCAGATCGGCGATCTCTATCAGGTCGTCATGGGCGTTCCGGCCCGTCAGAACCACATGGGTCATCTCGGGCTTTTCCTCGACCAGAAATTTCACCACCTCGCCAATCGGCACGTAGTCGTAGCGGATGGCGATGTTGATCTCGTCCAGTAGCACCATGGAATTGCTCTCGTCGCGGATCAACTCCTTGGCCTTTTCCCACGCCGCCATCGCCATTTCCGTGTCGCGGGTCTTGTCCTGCGTCTCCCACGTGAACCCTTCGCCCATGGTGTGGAACGCGCATTCATCGCTGAACTTGGACAGGATCAGATCCCGCTCACCTGTGCTCATGCCGCCCTTGATGAACTGCACCACAGCGCATTTCATCCCATGGGCGATGTGGCGGAAGATCATCCCGAACGCGGCCGAGGATTTACCCTTCCCCTTGCCAGTATGGACGATGATCAGCCCCTTCTTGTCGGTCTTGGTCGCCATGATCTTGTCGCGCGCGGCCTTCTTCTTGGCCATCTTCATTGCGTGGCGGTCGGCGTCGTCAGTCATGGCGTGTCCTTCGCGGTCGAGGTGAAAACTGTCCAAGCATTGATCCTCAAAATCGAGGGCAATGGAAAGGGGCGTTAACGATTTCCTTACCAAGATGAACCACATCTTCGGATGGCACTGGCACAACAGCCGGTGTCAGAAGAAGAAAAGGGATTGTAATGACGTTCAAGGGAAGTCTCGCCGCGGGGCTTGCGCTCGCGCTGCTGACCGCGTGCACGCAGGCTGAGATCACACAGCCGCCAATCAACATCACGCCATCAGGGCCAGGGGCCGTGGGGCTTGATGTCTATGCATCAGCCCGCAATCGCGGCAACCCCGTGCCTGCCTTCAGGGGGCAGAACACTGTGCAAGTGCGGACATGGGGGCCGTCCTCGGATGGTGGCCGGACCGAACTGACGGGGGTCGGCTGTTCACTGGATTCAGGCGTCTATACGGCACGCTTCAGCACGCCTGCCAATATCATCGTACCGGATTACGGCCCCAATTCTCCGGCGCTTTTCATTCGGTGCACCACCGACAGCGCGTCAGGGTCTGTGACCGCGAATGTCGTGAACCTGACCGCCCAGCAGCGAAGCGCATCGGCTGTCGGCACGGGGCTTTTGGGCGCCATCGTGATCGGTGCGGTCAACGAGGCCAGCCGCGACAACCTGAACGACGACTTCGGCTACAACCCGATCATCGTGCAATTGCGATAATCGGGCGGGTGGGCTGTCAGGGGCAGTCCACCCGAACACGCATCAACGTCTGCTCGCCGGACCACGTACCGGCGCGCGGGGTGCATCCTGTCACTTCGATGACAGCCTGGGCCGCTTGCGGCACGACGCTTTGGAGGGTCGGGGCAAACTCCCTTGAGGTTCGCAGCAGCTCGACCACATCATCCTTACGCCGCACGTCGAAAGTGCTGCCCTCAATAGTCACCGTCTCGGCCTCGATTCCCATGAAACCTGGCGACGCCGTATTGCAGGCGGTCAGCGACAAAACCATCAAAGCGGCCAAAGTCTTAAGGTGCATTCGGAACTCCTCTGTGTTGCCCCAATCGGACGCATTTTTGGTTAAAGACTGGTTAAGGTCAGAACGCTCCGCCCTTTGTAATGAGCTCTTTTGACCCGCAAGGGTTGCATGTGGTGGGGCGTCATAATCGCCATGGGTGTGCGCTAAGGGTCGGAAAAATATGATTTTTCCCCCTGCCGCGAAACCGGATCATCTGGTTTAAGAAGCCATGAGGGGGGTGAGCCGATGCGTTTCGTATCTTGTGTCTTGTTGGTTATGTATCTCGGTATTGCGGCCGCCGCTGCAGGGTTCTGAGACGGCTTACCACCCTCACTTTACCGACGGTCTAGCAAACTGCTGATCCGCGCGCGGGCTGAGTTGCTCCGCGGTGTCCACAGTCCGCGATCAATCGCTTCCTGCAAGCGTTCTGCGATCTCCAGCAGGGCGGGGGCATTGACCTCATCAATAAAGTCACGTGTGGCATCATCGGCCAGATAGGCCTCTTCCACGAGGTCGAAATGATGGTTTCGCACAGCACCCGTGGTGGCCGCGAAGGCGAATAAGTAATCCACCGTCGCGGCGATTTCGAACGCGCCCTTGTACCCGTGCCGTTTGACGCCCTCGATCCACTTCGGGTTCACAACGCGGGATCGCACGACCCGTCCGATCTCGTCATCCAAGGTGCGGATGACAGGCCGTTCGGGGCGCGAGTGATCGTTGTGATAGATGGGCCGGTCCTGCCCCTGCAGGCTCGCCACAGCCGCCGCAGCGCCACCTTCGAACTGGTAGTAATCGTCGCTGTCCAGCAGATCGTGTTCGCGGTTGTCCTGATTCTGGACGATGGCCTCGACCTGACCCAATCGTGCCTCGAACCCTGCGCGGTCGCGCGTGCCCTCGGCCCCTGCTTCATAGGCATAACCGCCCCACTCAAGGTAGGCATCGGCCAGATCGGCGCGGTCATTCCAAAGCCGTTCGTCGATCATCGCCTGAAGGCCTGCACCGTAGGCACCGGGCTTTGACCCATAGACGCGCGCGGCGGTCTCGCCCGCCCGCGCCCGTGCTGCTGCGGGGTTCTGATCGGCACTTTCCCCCAGCGCCTGTACCGCCTTGGCCGCGCTGTCAAAGAGGGCAATCAGCTGTGGAAAGGCATCACGGAAGAACCCGCTGATCCGCAGCGTGACATCCACGCGGGGCCGCCCCAACGCGCCTTCGGGAATAATCTCAAACCCTGTGACGCGGCGGTTCGCAGCGTCCCACTTGGGCTTCACCCCCATCAGCGCCATCGCTTGCGCGATATCATCCCCACCCGTCCGCATGTTGGCAGTGCCCCATGCCGTGACAAGCATCGCACGCGGCCAATCGCCATGGTCCTGCAGGTGCTTTTCGATCAGCAAATTGGCCGACTTCCATCCCAGCGTCCAAGCGGTGGGTGTCGGAACGGCACGTGCATCGACCGAATAGAAATTTCCGCCCGTGGGCAAAACATCCAACCGCCCGCGCGTCGGCGCGCCGGACGGGGCA
This sequence comes from Pseudooctadecabacter sp., assembly GCA_020628265.1. Taxonomy (GTDB): domain Bacteria; phylum Pseudomonadota; class Alphaproteobacteria; order Rhodobacterales; family Rhodobacteraceae; genus Octadecabacter. The sequence goes on from JAHDFG010000109.1 coordinate 4,164, forward strand.
GGGGCCACGAACCGCCCTGCCAACCCCTGCAAAAGCCCGTCACCCTCGGCCGGACCACAGGCCGCGACCATCGGGGCAATCTTCGACGAGATTTCATCAAGGACCGCTGCGGTGGCAGGCCCAGTCGCCGCGACCTTGCCTGCGACCAAGGCCTGCGCCAACAGTTCCAGCCGTTCGATCGTGTCGCCTTGGGTGCGCCACGTGTCCGACGTCAAATCCGCCATAGCGTCGGGCCTGACCGCAGCAGGGGCGGCCATATCGCAATCCAGCGGGTCAAACTCCAGGTCCATATCGTCAGCCATTGCCCGCAGCAGCGACGCGTCGCCGCCACCCCCGTCACCGCGCGGAATGCGGGCCAGCGCGATGACCAGATCACGCGCCAGATCGCCCTCTGGCGACTGCCCGAAGATATGCAACCCGTCGCGAATTTGCGCCTCTTTCAACTCGCACAGGTAGGCATCCAGCTTCGCCAGATCGCTCTCCTCGTCTCCGTCAAACCCCACATCCTGCGCAAGCCCCGTGACATCAGACAGTGATAGGATTTCACGGCGCAAAAGTTCGATCCGGCGGGGATCCACGCCTGCCGCCTCGTAGTATTCATCCACCAGCGCCTCAAGGTCGCGCAGGGGCCCATAGCTTTCGGCGCGGGTCAGGGGCGGGGTCAGGTGGTCCACGATCACCGCCGACGCACGCCGTTTCGCCTGTGTCCCTTCGCCGGGATCGTTGACGATGAACGGATAGACGTGGGGCATGGGGCCAAGGACAACCTCGGGCCAGCAGGTCTCGGACAAGGCGGTGGCCTTGCCCGGCAGCCATTCAAGGTTTCCGTGCTTGCCCATATGGACAATGGCATCCGCAGCCCAATGGTGCCGCAGCCAGAAATAGAACGCCAGATAGTTGTGCGGCGGGACCAGATCGGGGCTGTGATAGGTGTCGGTCGGGTCCACGTTGTAACCTCGCGCAGGCTGCAGCCCGACAACGGCATTGCCAAAGCGGTGGATCGAAAGGGCAAAGCCCTCCGCCCCATGAAACGGGTCCTCTTCCGGCGCGCCCCAACGGTCGGTGATCTGCTGCTTCACAGCCCAAGGCAGCGCGTTGAAATGGGACAGATAGATGTCAAGCGGCAGCACTTCGCCCCCGTCGCGGTCCGCCCGATCCGTCAGCCAGTTCGTCGGCCCCGCCATCATCCGCTCCATCAGGGCAGCGGCATCCTTGGGCGGCGTGACGCCATAGCCCGCGTCCTGCAACAGGTGCAGCGCATGAACCGTAGCGGCAGGCGTGTCGAGGCCAACCCCGTTGGCCAGCCGCCCGTCCTTGTTAGGATAATTCGCCACGACCAAAGCGACCTTGCGGTCTGCGGCCTCCGTCCGTCGCAATTGCGCCCAACGTGCGGCCAGTTGCACGACCCAATCCACACGGTCGCCCACCGCGCGGTACGTTGCGATGGGGCATTCGGTCGCCTCGTCGAAATAGGCCTCACCCTTGAAGCTGACAGCACGGGTCAGCACGCGGCCGTCGACCTCGGGCAGGGCCACGTTCATCGCAATATCGCGGGCAGACAGCCCCGTCAGCCCTTCGGCCCATGCCTCCTCGGATGAGGCCGCCAGCACCACTTGAAACACAGGCGCTGCGTTGGCGTAGGGCGCTGCCAGCGGGTTCATCGCGCCGCCGTCCCCGTGGGGCGAACCCACCGCGAAGGACGTGCAGTTCAGGATCACATCAGGCGGAGCGTCTGTGAAAAGCCCTTCCAGTGTTGCTTGCGACAACGGGTCCTTGAGGGACGCCACGAAAACGGGAAGCGGGTTCAGTCCCGCCCGCAAAAGACCCTTCACCAAACGGTTGATCGGCTGCAGGCCTGCCCCCTGCACCAAGGCGCGGTAGAAAACGACCGGCACAACGGGCGCGTCTTCCGTCCATGCCGCACGGGCCGCGTCCAAATCCGCGACACCTGCACCTGGCCAGTAGACGCCAGCTTTCAAAAGCGGCTTTGCGGGGACCGGACGCTCGTCCTCGGACAACATGGCCGCCGCATAGCGCAGAAAATTCGTAGAATTCTCGGGGCCGCCTTCGACAAGGTAGGACCAAAGTGCGTCGTAGTCCGCATCGGCGACAGTCGAAAAGCTCCGCAGTTCTGCATCTTCCTTGTCGTCACCGGGCAACAGCGCCAATGGAACGCCAGCCTCGCGCAGTCGGGCCGCATATTGCTCAACGCCGTAGGTCCAGTAGCCGCGACCGCCCAAGACCCGTACTATGACCAGTTTGGACCGCGTGGCACATTGGTCCAGATGCAGATCAACGGACATCGGGTGCATCAGGTGCATCAAGCTGGCCAGCCGCAAGCCTGGAGGGTCTGCCATCTCCCCACGGGCGGCGGACAGGGCGGCCAGTTCCGTATCGGCGGCAGAAATCACCACGACGTCACTGGGCGTCTGGCCCAGATCGACAGGTTCCTTCCCGTCGTCAATCGCCCCCGGGGTCGCCGCCAGAAGATGCATCAGCCCGCCAGTCCGGCGAGGGGTTTTTCATAGAAGATCGAATATGGCCCGTCTTCATAGCCTCCGAAGGGACCACACCGCACAAAACCGAACCGCTCATAAAGCCGGTGCGCTGCATCCAGCCCCGTTCCGGTTTCAAGCCGCAACAATGGCAAGCCCTCGTCGCGGGCCGTGTCTTCGATCATCCGCAAGACCGCAGCGGCCACACCCTTGCCGCGGCCATCGGGCGCGGTGAACATGGACTTCACCTCACCGTACCCCTCCAGAACGGCGAGCGCACCCGTGCCCAGCACCGTCCCGCCCTCGCGGGCCGCAAAGAACCGGATGTGATCCGCGCAGAGCGCATCGAGATCGAGGTAATGGCAGGCGTCAGCCGGGAACAGCTCGTTCATCAGGGCGTGGCTCTGCCCCAAAAGGGCGGCCGCCTGCTCCTCCTTGGGCGAAGACGGCTCGACCGTGATCATGCACGCAGGGCGGCATCAATGGCCGCGCGGTCCAGACCGGCTTGACCGATCACCACCAGACGGGTGGACCGCATCTGGGTGCCAAAAGGCCGGTCAAAATAGGTATCCACCCGAGGGCCAACGGCCTGCAGGGTCAGACGCATGGGCTTGC
>JAHDFG010000110.1:0-2610 GCA_020628265.1 Pseudooctadecabacter sp.
GGGCTCATCCTGTTGCCCAAAGTGGGGTACACGCAATCCCGTTCCATGTGGCTCAAGGTGCGGTCCGTGCCAAGGTAGTGACCGGGTGGCGGAGCGTCGGCTGTTCCTAGACAGACTTCGGCCATCTGATCCAAGGCCAGTGTTGTATCGTCAACCTCAATACCGCGGACGCAACGCAAGGCTTGCCCGATAATATCATCCCCGAGGATCAGGCTCTCATGACAAAATCCCAGAAGGGACGCGTGCATACCGGCGGCTTCATAGATCATGTTGCAGCCCGAAAGGCCCGCGAGCATGTTCGTCGACATTTGCTCCCAGCCGGCTTGCATGTCCGGCATCTTGCTGTCGGATGCGCCGCCTGTGGCCCCGCCCGGCAACCCGTAGAAGGCATGCATCTGGGCACAGCCTGCAGAAAGCAGCGACTGCTCGCCAGACCCAACGGTCATGGCACCGGTGCGCAGATCGAGGCCGAAAGGCCACGTGCCGAAGATCGTCGGATGTCCTGGCGCAATAGCGTTTACATAGACCACACCGGCCAGACATTCGGCGACGGCCTGCACAATCGCACCCGCGATGGTCGATGGCGCTGTGGCGCCTGACATCCCTGCCGAGAGCAACAGGACGGGCATGCCACCTGCGATGCAAATCTCCATCGCTTCGCAGCTTTCGGTGGCGAATTTCATCGGCGGGACAACAAAGCAGTTGGACATCGACACGAATGGCCGTGCGCGATAGGCCTCTTCCCCGCCAGCGATCATATAGGCCATCTCAAGGCATTCTTGCGCATGGCTGGGGTCCGAAATCGACGTGCCGACGTGTTTCGTGGTGCCCGCACAACAGGCGTAGATGGTGTTCAGGTCCATCTCAAGGTTGTCGGTGATGTCGCGAGCAACCATGGGCCGCTGCAGAAAGTGTACGTTGTCCAGAACATCCGTGATCCGTGCAGCGTCGTGCAGGTCTTGCAGTGTGCTGTCGCGGTAGCTGTTGCCCGATACGTCGACCATGTTCACCGCAGCGCCCGCAGTGCCGTAATGGACGCGGGTGCCGCTCAGGTCCAGATCATGGGCCGGATCACGACCGTGCAGGACCAGATCCTTGCGGGCCTTGGCCAACATGTCCTCAACCAAGGCGCGGGGGTAGCGCAGGCGGCCATCGTCACCAAGGATCGCACCGGCTTTGGTCATAATCTCTACGCCGGATGGCGGCGCATCGGCCAGACCGATGGTTTCAAGCGCCGTCAGCGCCGCCTCGTGGATGCGCAGAACATCTGCCTCGCTCAGGGGTTTGTAGGCGCCACCCGATAGGCCCGCCCGAATGGGGCGCATGTCATCAGACAGGGGTTTGGCACGTGCCGCACGGCGGGCGGCGCGGCCTCCAGAGCGGCCTGCGGCTTTGGATGGGCGGTTGGACGGAGATTGATCGTTCATGATGAGAGTCCTTTGGTCAGCAGAAACAGAAGCGTTGGTTTCAACCTGAAACAGGACGTCCCCGTGCGGCCCGACCCCGGCGCGCGCCAATGGTGCGCAAAACGCGCACGGATTTTGTGATGGCGTGCAAGACAGTCTTCATATGGCTCAGAATTTAGCCGCAGTGCCTGCTTTTCTCGCCTTTTTGCGACGCGACTGCGCTTTTGCGACATTGATCGACTGGATCACACACAAGTTTGTGACCGTGGGCCGTCAGCCAAACACTGCCAGCAAAACAAGCGGTTTTGCGCAATGCTGCGCCGAAGGCGATGAACCTCGTCAATTTCCGTGGAACCCTCTGGCGGGATTGTCGTTGGATGCGGGCAAGTGCATCGCGTCCTCCCACTTTAGCGGTGCACACCTGAGCAAGACAAAAAGGAAAGAACGCATGAAACGTGCACTGATGACCTCCTCTATTTCCGCAGCCCTGATGCTGGGTGCGACGATGGCAACCGCTGGCAATATGGCGGAACCGATCATTCAGGACGCTCCGGCGCCGATCCCGGCACCTGTTGTGGCCTCCAACGACTGGACCGGTTTTTATGCCGGTGGTTCGCTTGGTTATGCGGACGTGACTGAAGAAGGCGGGGCGTTTGACAGCGACGGGACCACTTACGGTCTGCACGCCGGTTACGACTACGACTTCGGGTCGTTCGTGATGGGTGGCGAGCTGGAAATCTCCGGCTTTGACGTCACTGATGGCGGCATCGACGTCGACAGCGTCGCCCGCGCCAAACTGCGCGCCGGTTACGATGCTGGCAACGTATTGCCCTATCTGGCGGCAGGCGTGGCCCAGTTGAACACCGGTGGCGGGCTTGAGGCCGATGACACCGGCGTCTTCTATGGTGCAGGCGTCGACTACATGTTGTCCGACAGCATCCGCGTCGGTGGCGAAGTGCTCCAGCACGAGTTTGACGAGTATGATGGCACGGCCCTGAACCTTGATGCGACAACAGCATCCGTGCGGGTCTCGTTCCAGTTCTGATTAAGACCTTGGAGGGGCGGGCGATCCGTCCCTCCAATTTACGGTCCGGCCGCTACCACTTTCCGGTCGCGCCTGCGCCATCCGACGTGCCACCGCCCTTGGGGCGGTTTTGTTTTTTCGGGATCACGTATGGCGTGACCTCGACATGGCCACAGGTCG
>JAHDFG010000110.1:2710-5280 GCA_020628265.1 Pseudooctadecabacter sp.
CGGTTTTGTTTTTTCGGGATCACGTATGGCGTGACCTCGACATGGCCACAGGTCGGGCATGTGATCCGCGTCTCGCCTGCGCCTTCGTTGGTTTCCGTGGCTGGACGCAGGGTTTCGCGGCTGCGTTGCAACCCCTTGGCCCCGCAAGCAGCACAGGGTGTCGCAGCCAATTTTGCAGCAGCACGCCGGTTCAATGCGACGCCGCCCGCGATCAGTGCAGCCACGCCGCCCAACACGTAGTAGATCACGTTCGAGCCGCCGGTTTCGCCTTCACCTTCTGTCGCAGCAGAAGCCGGAGCAGGGTCGATCACGCGTGTTACCAGCCCTTCAATCCCCGCCTCGATACCGGAGGGGAGGTCGCCGGCCTCAAAACGTGGCAAAATATCTGCGTCCACGACCTGCTGCCCGCCGTCTTGGGCGGCTTCGTCCCAACCGCTTCCCATTTCTAAGCGGACCTCACGGTCGTCGCGGAACACAAGGATCAGGAGGCCGGTGTTTTCATCGGCATTCCCCAGTCCCCAAGCATTGAACAGGTCCCGTGAATAGGTCTCGATGGTGCTGTCGTTTGCGTAGAACTGCAAAGATGACAGGGTCACAACAGCGACTTCGGCACCGTGTTGTTCAAAGATCTCTGCCACGCGGGCTTCAAGCCGTGTCTCGGTTTCGGGCGCCAGCAAATCCGCGTAATCGTTGATGCCCCCTTGGCGGTCCGGAAAGGTTTGCGCCAATAGGGGATGGGCGAGCGCAAGCGCCGCCAGAAGCGTCAGTAATCGCATCATTTCAAAAGTCCTTAGGTCAATAATGTATCGACCTTATCACCTGAAATGGATGTGCCAAGGCGGGAAAACCGGCCCTCGCCGAACATCTCGAGGGCGGCGTCGTGGATCACGCGGTGGGTGGCGCGGGCCAGTGCAGACCCCAGCGAGATGCGGGCGACGCCACAGGCGGCAAGGCTGGCGCGCGTCTCGGCGGTGTAGGTGGGGCCTGCTGCCAGCACGTTGACGGGCGCCGTGACCGAGGCGCAGATGCGCGTCAAATCGTTGAGCGTTTTCGGCAGCGGCGCATAGAGGCAATCGGCACCTGCGGCCTCGAAGGCTTGCAGCCGTTGGATCGCTTCGTCCAGATCGTAGGCCCCCGTCATGATCCCGTCCGCCCGTGCGGTCAGAACAAAGTCATGGGGCAGGGCGCGGGCTGCAGCAGCCCCCGCGCGGATACGTTCGACAGCAAGTGAAAGGTCGTAGGCATCGGGGCTGGGCAGGCGGATGTCCTCGATGCAGACACCGGCGAGCCCTGCTTCGGCCGCAAGGCGCACGGTTTCGGCGACGGTTTCCGGATCATCGCCCCAGCCGTTCTCGAAATCTCCCTGAACGGGGAGGGGCGTCGCGGCGACAAGGTCTTGGGCATGGGCGAGCGCCTCGTCTCGCGTCACGCCCAATCCGTCGGTGCGTCCCAGCGTGAAGGCGTGGGCCGCCGAGGACGTCGCAATGGCTTGCGCCCCCAGTGCCGCGAGCATTTTCGCGGATCCTGCGTCCCATGCATTCGCCAGAATGAAGGGATTTCCGGGCTGATGGAGATCACGGAACTGCGTCATGGCGTGGTCCTTTTGTCTGGTTCGAATTGGCTGCGCCAATCCGATCCGTGAGGGGGACGCTGTCCCCCTCGGCGCGGTCGCGCCTCACCCCCTGGAGTATTTCAAAACCAAAGACAGGTCAGGGTGTTTGGGCAGCCGCGAATTCCAGAAGGGTCAGCAATGCTGCCTTATACTGCGCATCATCAATCGTCATGGCAACCCTGATGTGACCCGCTGCCGCCGTGCCGAAGCTTTCGCCAGGCATCGTGGCGATGGCATGGGTGTCCAGCAGTGCATTGGCAAAATCAAAGCCGCTCATCCCTGTGGCGCGGACATCAAGCATGGCGTACATCGCTCCTTGGGTCGGGCTGGCGCGGACGATGTTTTGTCCTGCGAGGACGTCTTCGGTGATCTGACGGCGGCGCTGGAAGGGTGCCGCGACCTCCTGTTCGAGCGTAAGGCCTTCGTTCAATGCAAACAGCGCTGCGTCTTGGATGTAGCCGGGCACGCCATAGGTCGTATGGGTGGCGAGATTGATCAGATGTTCAATGGCTGCCTCGGGGCCGCAAATCCAACCCACGCGGCTGCCGGTCATCGCATGACTTTTGGACATGGAACCCACCACGAGAGTGCGGTCGGTTATGTCTGGCAAAGACCTCGGGCTGATGTGGGCTCCCTCCCAGACCTGGGTGTCATAGACCTCGTCTGAAATGAGCCACAGATCATGGTCGCGGCAGACGTCAGCGATCCCTGCCAGTGTTTCGGCCCCGTAAACCGCACCTGTTGGATTGTTGGGTGTGTTGATGAGCAGGCTCTTGGCCTTTGTGTTCTTGGCCGCCATAGCAAGATCATCCGCTTGCGGCTGGAACCCGTGTTCAGGCTTTGCCTGAACTGCATGCGGCACACCGCCAACACCGCGGATCGTACCGGGATAGGTTGCGTAATAGGGGTCAATGAAAAGGGCAGCGTCGCCGTCATCAAGGACGGCATTGTGGGCTGC
>JAHDFG010000110.1:5380-7190 GCA_020628265.1 Pseudooctadecabacter sp.
AGGGGTCAATGAAAAGGGCAGCGTCGCCGTCATCAAGGACGGCATTGTGGGCTGCGTAAAGTGCCGCTTGTCCACCAGGTGTGATCAGGATGTTATCGGGCGTCGTCGGCACGCCGGTCCGCTGTTCTATGCGTGTGGCCACAGCGGCACGCAAGTCCGGCGTGCCCGGAACACTCGCATATCCCGTGTGGCCGGCTTTGGCGGCCTCATGCATGGCATCCAGTATGGGCCGCGCCGTGCGGATGTCGTGCTCACCAATGGTCAGTTCGACTACATCCTTGCCTGCGGCCTTCATCTGGCGCGCACGATAGAAGACTTCCCAACCGTCGGAGCCGGAGGGGGTGAGGTGGGTAATGCGATGGGACAGTTTCATGGCGCCACGTGAACCGTCCCACGGGCCGGTGTCAATCGCCGATCAGCGTGCGCGGGCCTTGACCTTCGGTCGCACGAATGTCGTCGGGGTTATACAGGCGACAAGCCTCGAGGCTCAGGCAGCCACAACCAATGCAGCCGTCCAGATTGTCCCGCAGCCGTTCCAGTTGGGCGATGCGCGCCTCAAGATCAGCGCGCATGGCCCGAGAGATAAGGGACCATTCGGCCTTGCTGGGGGCCTTGTGGACAGGAAGGTGCGCCATGTGCCCCGCAATTTCGGACAGGGAAATGCCGAGCCGCTGGGCAATCATAGCGAATGACAGCCGCCTCAGGTCATGGGCGCCATATCGTCTGTGCCCGCCTGCGTTGCGCACCGGATGCACAATACCGTGGGTCTCGTAGAACCGGATCGCGGACACCGCGAGCCCTGTTCGCGCTGCCAAATCGCCAATTGTCAGCCCTTGTGATCCGCCCATTAAAAAACCTCTTGATCTAAAGTGGACTTGAGAAATTAGACAGGATGCACAACCACAATTCAAGGAGCCTGACCATGGCACGTGCACAAAAAATCCGGCGTGACTGCCTTCCAAAGGAAGTCATCCGCCATCTTCAACAACAGGGGCTGGGCTGGGGGCACGACCTCGACCAAGGCTGTTTCTTCATCAAGAAGGAGGTGCGCCATGACCGTTAAACAGACAGGACGGCTGGAGCATGTGAATGTCACGGTGGCCAATCCGGAGGCGACAGCGGCAATGCTGGAGACGCTTTTCGGATGGAAGGTCCGCTGGCAGGGGACCGCGATGGAGGTCGGGCGCACGGTCCATGTTGGGGGCGATGATTTCTACATTGCGCTCTACACGGGCCCCGATGGCGAACCGCAGGCGCCGGCGCACACGTCATATCGTGAACGGGCGGGCCTCAATCACATCGGAGTGGTGGTGGATGATCTCGACGCGGCCGAGGCGCGGGTGCGGGCTGCAGGTTACAGGCCCGGCGAACACCACGATTACGAACCGGGCCGAAGGTTCTACTTTCACGAGGAGAATGGCATCGAAATAGAGGTCATCGCCTACGACTGACGACCGGTTGGTGTGGCAGTCCCCAGCTTTGCTTGGTGACAGACTGGGGGGCTGCATCAGAACGGTGGCAGTGCGGCCTGAGCTTTCTTGGTCAGGCCGCTGCGCACCGTCCGATAAGAACTTTCGATCCGGAACCGCAGTTCTTCAGGGGAGGCGTCAAGCGGCACCAACACCCATGACCGGTGAAAATAGGGTGCCTTGGGCCATCCGAACATGTCCTCAAGGTGCAGCGCGTCTTGCGTGGTGGCACATTTGACGGCGACCCCTTCGCCTTTCGTGCCAACGCTGGCGAACATCTTGTCGCCCACTTTCCAGGCATCATGCCCACCGCCCCATGGGTCGGAGTGGGTTGCACCGGG
>JAHDFG010000111.1:0-4596 GCA_020628265.1 Pseudooctadecabacter sp.
AATTTCCCAAACGAATCCCGTTGACACCCCACGGCCACACCCTTAAACGCCGATCTCACGCAATCTGTGCCCAGATGGCGGAATTGGTAGACGCGCCAGCTTCAGGTGCTGGTGTCCGTATGGACGTGGAGGTTCGAGTCCTCTTCTGGGCACCATCCCTCCCATGTATAAGAGGGATGAGATGACAAACCACCTTTACCAAAACGACTTGCCCGATGGCCTCGAGCTTGGCCCCGTTGTGGCAATTGATTGCGAGACGATGGGCCTCAACCCGCACCGTGACCGCCTGTGCCTGATCCAGATGTCCGGCGGGGATGGCGACTGCCACCTGGTGCAAGTGACCAAGGGCCAGACCGAGGCCCCGAACCTGTGCAAAATGCTCTCCGATCCGAACGTATTGAAACTCTTCCACTTCGGCCGCTTCGACATCGCCGCCATGGCCCATGCATTCGGCACGGTCGCCGCTCCCGTCTATTGCACCAAGATCGCCAGTAAACTTGTGCGCACCTACACGGATCGCCACGGGCTGAAAAACCTTCTGCAAGAATTGCTCGGCGTCGACATCTCCAAATTCCAACAACAGTCGGACTGGGGGGCAGAGACCCTCACCGAAGGGCAACTTGATTACGCCGCCTCAGACGTTCTGTACCTGCACGCCCTGCGTGAAAAGCTCAACGAACGCTTGGAACGGGAAGGCCGCATCGAGATGGCGCGTGCCTGCTTCGAATTCCTGCCCATGCGCGCCCAGCTTGATCTGGCGGGCTGGCCCGAACAGGACATCTTTGCACACTGATGACCAAGACACGCTTCCTCGACACCGCCCGCCGCGTCATTCGCGAAGAAGCCGAAGCGCTTGCGCTTCTGGCTGATGAGCTTGACGCGTCGCTGGGGGAGGCCGTGGACCTGATCCTTGGCGCTCAGGGCCGTGTCATCGTCTCGGGCATCGGCAAATCCGGCCACATCGCCCGCAAGATCGCGGCGACCTTGGCCAGCACCGGCACCCCCGCCCACTTCGTTCACCCGGCAGAGGCCTCCCACGGGGACCTCGGTATGGTCACCAAGGGCGATGTTGTCCTCGCCATCTCCAATTCCGGCGAAGCGCCGGAGCTTGCCAATCTGCTGGCCTACACCCAACGCTTCGGCATCCCCCTCATCGGGATCACCAGCAAACCCAGCAGCACGCTTGCCACCCACTGCGACATCACTCTGCTAATGCCGAAGGCGGCAGAGGCCTGTGGCACCGGCGTTGTGCCCACCACCTCCACCACCATGACGCTGGCCTTGGGCGACGCACTGGCCGTGGCCCTGATGGAACATCGCGCGTTCTCGGCTGAGAACTTCCGCGACTTTCATCCGGGCGGCAAACTGGGGGCGCAACTGGCCCGCGTTGGCGATCTGATGCACAAAGGCGACGCGGTCCCCCTGTCCGGTGAAAACACCCCGATGAGCGATACCCTGCTCACCATCAGCCAAAAAGGCTTTGGCGTGGTTGGTGTGCTGGATGATGACGGCTACCTTACGGGCATCGTGACCGACGGCGACTTGCGTCGGAACATGGCCGGACTGCTGGACCTGACTGCGGGCGAGGTGATGACAAAATCACCAAGCACCATTCACCCAGCCGCCTTGGCCGAAGAGGCCGTGAACGTGATGAACGAACGCAAGATCACCTGCCTGTTTGTCGTCGATCCCGAAGGATCGCGCAAAGTAGCCGGCATCCTGCACATCCACGACTGCCTCCGCGCTGGCATCGTCTGACATGTGGGGCGACGAAGCCTATTCCCAATTTGTCGGCTTTCTGAAAATCACCTTGCCGCTGGCCGCCCTTGGCCTGATGTCCACGGTCTTTCTGTTCGCCCGCGCGCCCACCCAAGACAGCACAATCCCCTACGCCGAAATTGAAGAGATCGCGCGCGAGCCCCGCCTGTCCGGCGCGCAGGTCTCTGGCGTGGCGGACGACGGTTCGGTCATCGCCGTCAATGCGCGGATCGCGCGACCAACGACGACCGGCCTTTCGATAGAAACGATGACCGCAGTCGTCGATGCCGCCGACGGAACACGCATCGACATCCAGTCAGGTGGCGGCGAAATCGACAACGCCAATCAAACGGCGTTCCTGTCCGGCCTGACCTACCTTCAGACCTCCAACGGGTTCGAGATGGAGACAGGCGGCATCACCGCCGATCTGTCCACCGGCAGGATTGTCAGTGATGGCGCGCTTGAGGTTCAGACCCCGTTTGGGTCCTTGACCGCCGGTCAGCTCGTCATCGAAACGCCGGATGAGAGCACCGGCCAAGTGATGCTTTTCCAAAATGGTGTCCGGCTGGTATACACACCGCAACAATAGGATTCTGCGACGTGACCCTTTTCAAATCTGCCTTGCTGTGTGCGGCCCTCATTGCCTCTCCTGCCCTGTCTCAAACCAACGTGAACCTTGGCGGGATCAGCGCGGACCCGACAGCGCCGGTGGAAATCACCGCCGACAGCCTGACCGTCGATCAGGACACGGGAACGGCCATCTTTCAGGGCAACGTCGTGCTGGGTCAGGGCGACCTGCGCCTGTCCGCCGGACGCGTTCAGGTGGTCTATGATGGCGGGTCGGGCGACATCAGCCGTCTGTCTGCCAGTGGCGGCGTGACCTTCGTCACGGCCACCGAAGCCGCCGAGGCACAATCAGCCGAGTACAACCTTGCGGCGGGGACACTGGTGATGAACGGCAATGTCCTTCTGACCCAAGGGGCCAGCGCCATCGCCGCAGACACCATGCGCGTCAACCTCAACGACGGGTCCGCCCAGATGGATGGCCGCGTGCGCACGATCTTCAACCAAGGCAACAACTGATGCCTGAATTGACTGTCACGGACGGAACGGCCGGCCTGAAGGTCGTCAACCTGCGCAAAAGCTATCGCAAGCGTCTGGTGATCCGCGACGTGTCGATGGAACTTGGCCGGGGTGAGGTCGTGGCCCTGCTGGGGCCGAACGGGTCCGGCAAGACGACGTGCTTTTATTCCATCGCAGGACTGGTCACCCCCGAAGGCGGACGCGTGATGGTCGATGGGCGCGACGTGACGACCCTACCGATGTACCGTCGTGCCAAACTGGGCATTGGCTATCTGCCGCAGGAAATGTCGATCTTCCGTGGTCTCAACGTCGAGGAAAACATCCTCTCTATCCTGGAAATTTCGGAATCCGATCGCACCCGCCGCCGTGAACGCCTGGAAGAGCTGCTGTCGGAATTCAACATCGAACATATCCGCCGCGCACCTGCCATGGCGCTGTCTGGCGGTGAACGCAGACGGGCCGAGATTGCGCGCTGCCTTGCGGCTGATCCCAAATATGTCCTGCTGGATGAACCTTTTGCGGGTGTTGATCCGATCGCCGTTGGTGAAATCCGGCACCTGACGGCCGACCTGAAAAAGCGCGGGATCGGCGTGCTGATCACGGACCACAACGTGCAGGAAACCCTGCAGATCGTGGACCGCGCCTATATCCTGCATGATGGCAAAATCCTCATGTCCGGCACCACCAAAGAGGTGGTCGAGGATGAGAACGTCAAACGCGTCTATCTTGGCAATTCCTTCCGCGTGACCTGAGACCCCATTGACAGGCGACCCTGTTTTGTCGCCCAATGAAGGGGATGACAGAGTCGGTTTCCAATGTGGTCGGTGTCGCGCCTTACGGGCGTCGGCCGCACACAACCAAAACCCTGTCACACCTCCAGACAAGTCGGACCTGACTTTACCGGACCTTAACGGTTCGCACGCCCGTATTGTCTGCAATCATAAGAAGGAGAAAAGATGCGCTATCAGATTTCAGGAAAGCAAATCGACATCGGCGAAGCCCTGCAAACCCATGTGCAGACCGAACTGGGTGAGGTCTTGAGCAAGTATGCGGGCCGGCCAACAGACGCCAATGTCGTCTTTTCCAAGAGTGGGCATGAATTTGTCTGCGAAGCTGTTGTACATTTGTCGACCGGCCTGACAGCCCAGGCCAAGGGCCATGCGACTGAAATCTATGCTGCTTTTGACAGCGCCTCCGAGAAGATGGAAAAACAACTCCGGCGCTACAAACGGCGCCTGAAGGACCACCATAAGGAACGGTCACAACCCGTTGAACTTTCCGATGCAGGGTCCTATATCCTCGCCTCAAATAGTGAGTCGGACGACAACGAGCCGGACGGCGTCAACTCCATGATCGTGGCCGAGATGGAAACCAAGATTCCATCACTCTCCGTCGGGGAGGCCGTGATGCAAATGGAAATCGCAGACGCGCCGGTTCTTGTTTTTCGGAATGAAGGAAACAGTGGGATCAACGTGGTGTATCGTCGGGAAGACGGCAACATCGGTTGGATCGATCCGCGCAACGCAGGCTAGAACGGTGCATTTCCGTTCTTGTAAACAGAATGACCATTCAGGACATCCTTCCGGCAACGGGCATCAAGGTTATTGCTGCGGCCAGCAGCAAGAAACGCCTGTTCCACGACCTTGGCGATATGGCCGAGGGATGCTTTGAATTGTCCCACACAAACGTGGTCGAGGCTTTGCTGGAACGCGAAGGCCTCGGCCCCACTGGCGTTGGGCATGGTGTCGCCCTGCC
>JAHDFG010000111.1:4696-7056 GCA_020628265.1 Pseudooctadecabacter sp.
TCGCGCAGCAAACCCGCGTCCGGATCGGTAACATCCGGCACACGTGGCATTGTCGTTTTGCCCACTTGGGCCGCAACAATGGCAAGGTCTTCTTCCAAACGGTCTTCACGCAGGATCATGTCCGGCGACCCGAACTCGGCAAAGCCCTGCACAGCTTGGGACTGCGTGGCCCAATGGGCATCCACACGCACCCCCGTCTGGGCAGACAGGTTCGCCTTCACAAACTTCAGGAAGGCTATGAACGCCTCACGGTGTTCGTTGCGATTGTACTGCGCATCGGGATACCGCGCGGGAATGGGCAGTTTGAACTGGTTGCGCAGAATGCCCCTGATTTCGACGAAGCTGCCTTCTTCGGTCGACAGGATCTTGTCGCAGAACGCATGGTGCGCGCGCGCCACGGGGTGACGAAGCACCGTAAAGGTCCGGTGTCCGACGTGCTGGCGTTTCCACTGGCGCAATGACTTCTGGGACAGCCGAGACAGCAGGTCGTCCACGTCCGCGTCGTCGATCCCCGCCAACCAGTCCTTTACCACATCCACAGGACCCGCCTTGACCGGCAGATACATCAAAGGCGAATGGGGGGCTGCGAAATAGCTTGGCACGGCGGGGCCGCGGCGAGGTTCGAAATTCGGGGTACGGGTCAGGTTGAACCGATCCAGCCGCGCCACGGCGGCTTCCATGTCGGCGAAGTTTACAACCTTCTCGGACAACGAACTCGGGTTCTGTTTCTTGAGGGATTTGTCCAGCGAGTCCAAACGATCCTCGACCCCCAGAAAGCCCGCCAGACCGTTCATCACATCCACGTCCTGCAAATCCTCATATTCGACATAGAACGCGGTCTGGCCGGACTTCTGCAACGTGTTCAGCAGGCGCACCTGAAAGCTTTGCAGCTTGTTCACGTGTTCTTCGAATTCTTCCTCGTCAAAGGTGATCTGCGATGCGCGGTGCCGTTTGACATCTGTCAACTTCCACTGGCCCGTGGCTTTTGCGATCTTCCAGCTGACGTAGCTTTCGGCAGGATTGCGGGTCAGGATGATCTTGGCGCAACGCTTGTCCTGCATCATCCCGTCAAACAGACGCGGATCGTGGTCGTTGAAATAGCGAAAGCCGTTCAACCCTTCGGCCGTCTTGATCCGCCCCAACAGTCGGTCGGGGTCCGCGACCCGTTCCGCCAATGTCACGCCCAGCGTCTCGGTCCGGTTGGGGTAGCTGATGAACTTGGGGTTAAACGCCTCCCCGTGGCAGGTGATGCCATCAAAGGCGTTCAGGTTCGTTTCCAGAAAATTGGACCCGGTTCGCATTTCGGCAAACACAACGAAGTAGTCAAAAGACGCCATGGCTTAACGGACCAGATAGGGCTTACGCCGCGTCGGACGTTCGTTGACAGGTGACGGGTCGGACGGGAAATCCCCCATGAGGTAGGGGTGCATCCCCTGGTTCTTGAGGTTCTGCAGGAACTGGCCAAAGCCTGTCAGATCCGCCATCTTCGGCGCTTCCGTCACACGGCGCAGGTTCTTCGCCCCCATTTCATCCAACACGGTCTGCAAAGCCTCCATCGGGGTCTCAACAAAATCGGCCAGCGACCAGATGCGGATACGGGCCTTGGCCCACGGAGATCGCAAGGCATTCAAATGCTCGCTCTCGATCCGTTGCAGCTCCGCCGCCTCCGCCCGAATGTCCGAGAAGTTGCGGTTGGATTGGAACAGCGGGATCGCCCAAGCCCCCGAAATCACGCTGATCTGCGCGTTGGGATCTTTGGCCATATCCCAGCTGACATATTGGCTGTCTGTCGGGCCGAATTGAAAACACTGCCGTTCGCCACGGGTGTTCCAGATCAGGTTCACAAGGAACAGCTGCGCGTGGTGGTCCCGCAGCTTGGCATTGTCGCACAGCGCCCCATTGAACGTCTTTTGCCGTCCCTCAAACTCGACACGGTCCTTTGCGTACAGATGCCCGTGCACCCGCGTGCCCGTCATCCGCGCCAGCCACGGTTCGAAATCTTCAAACAACTCGGTGAAGCCTTCGAACACCGAATAGGGCGCCGAGGTAAAGCCGTTCTCGTGTCCCGGGCGCGGCAGGCGACTTTGCATGAAAAGGCCCGCGCGCCCGCGCGTCCGGCGTTCAACCGCCTTTGAGAAGATACGGTCAATCTTTCCAGGATTCGGTTCCGCACCCTTCATCGGATTGTCCGAGTTCAGGAAGTTGTCATAGAGCATATCCGCATGGGGCCAGATCTTGCGGGCCACAAAGCAATCCGACCGGCGCAACAGCTGCAGGTGGTCATCATAGAAGATGTGCGGTTTGCCCTGATAGTCGAACTTGGACAGGGTCAGTGACCGGCTCTCGATCGTTTGCGAATA
>JAHDFG010000112.1 GCA_020628265.1 Pseudooctadecabacter sp.
GATGTCTGCCATGCGGCATGGGCCAACCGGACCAGACGCACACCCGGCGCATAGGTCCCGCGGTCCGGATCAAACGCCAGCATCCTCTGATTCGTGAGGGTCTGGACGAACCGGTACAGCGTCGCCTTTGGAAATTTCGTGTCGTCCAACAACTCCGAAAAGCGCACAGGCCGTCCATAGGACGCGACCTGATCCAGCACCTCCAAGGCTTTACCAACTGTTCCGTCACCTGACGCGGTCACGATCTCCTCCCTTAATCTGCGGGGTCCTCCAACCTCGCTGTTGACAACCATGGGCGAGTCGCGATTAAATTTCAATATTCAAAACCAAGTTTCAAATAATGAGACTGGTTCGAATGGAAGCTAAGGGAGGAAACCATGCATTCCATTATGAAAGCGACCGTTGCGTCGCTCGCTTTGGGTGTCGCATCGACATCCGCATTTGCAGACGGCCACGCGCTGTCTGGCGATCTTCGGATCATCTCTGACATGTCCAACCCTGCGCCCCGCGCAGTGATGGAAGGTCTGGTCGCAGGTTTTGGTGAGCAGCACCCTGACCTGAACATCGAACTGGAAATCGTCGACCGCGAAGCGTGGAAGACCCAGATCCGTAACGCTCTGACGGCAAACCCGCCCGACGTTGTGAACTGGTACGCTGCAACCCGCATGACGCCTTACGTTGATGCAGGCCTGTTCATGGACATCTCCGACCTCTGGGAAGAGCCGGCCATGGCTGATCTGGCATCCACCAAGGGTGCAATGACGCTGAACGGTGCCCAGTGGGGCGTGCCGTACACCTACTACCAGTGGGGCGTCTACTACCGCAAAGACATCTACGAAGAGCTGGGCCTCGAAGAGCCTGCCACCTGGGAAGAAGAGCTGGCAAACTGTCAGGCAATCCTCGACTCCGGTCGCAAGTGCTACACCATCGGTTCCAAGTTCCTGTGGACCGCTGGCGGCTGGTTTGACTACATCAACTCCCGCACCAACGGCTATGAATTCCACATCGCTCTCGCCAACGGCGAAGTCGAGTGGACCGACCAGCGCGTGCGTGACACCTTCGCCAACTGGCGTCAGCTGATCGACATGGGCGCCTTCATTGACGACCACCAGTCCTACAGCTGGCAGGAAGCCATGCCGTTCATGGTGGACGGTGAAGCTGCGGCTTACCTGATGGGTAACTTCTCTGTTGCGGCATTCCGTGACGGTGGCCTGACCGACGACCAGCTGGACTTCTACCAGTTCCCGACGATCAACCCTGACGTCGCACCGGCAGAAGACGCACCGACCGATACGTTCCACATCCCATCGGGTGCACAGAACGTTGAAGCGGCAAAAGCATTCCTGCTTTATGTCACCTCTCCTGAGGTTCAGTCCGAAATCAACGGTGGCGACGCCCTCGGCCAGCTGCCTGTGAACGCTGCTGCATCCGTTTCTGATGACAAGTTCATTCAGGAAGGCTTCGACATGCTGTCCAACAACGCGTCTGGCGGCATCATGCAGTTCTTCGACCGTGACTTCCCTGCTGAAATGGCATCCGCCGGCATGGAAGGCCTGCAGGAGTTCATGGTGTTCCCGGACAACCTGGACGACATCCTGGAGCGTCTCGAAGAGACCCGTCAGCGCGTCTACTAAGACCATCTGACTTCGGGCGGGCCATCACTGGCCCGCCCATCCCCCAACCCATCTGCAAGCCGCCGGTATCCCACGCGTCTTTCACATGTGTTGACCCAATCGGAGACGCCATATGTCTGCCTCAGTCGAAAACCGAAGCTGGTACAAACGCAACGAGATTGCGGTCACGCCATGGCTCTTCCTGCTTCCGGGCATCGCCTTCTTCGCCCTTTACGTGATCATCCCGATCTTCCAGTCCTTCTGGATTTCGTTCCACGAATGGGACGGTCTGGGTGAAAAGACATGGGTCGGCCTTGGCAACTACGAACGCCTTCTGGGCGGCGACCGGAAATTCGAGGTCTCGTTCTGGAACAACGTCAAATGGTTGGTGCTGTACCTGCTGGCAATCCCGATGGGCCTGTTCATCTCATTGCTGTTGAACCAGACCGTGCGCGGCATCCGTCTCTACAAATCGCTGTTCTTCTTCCCCTTCGTGATCTCTCAGGTCGTCGTCGGCCTCGTGTTCAGCTGGTTCTACCTGCCGGGCGATCAGGGGCTGCTGAACGTGGTTCTGGGCACCATCGGCCTTGGGCCCTACAACATCCTCGGCCAGCCGGGCAGCGCGACCTATGGCATCATTGCCGCCGGCCTCTGGCCACAAACGGCATACTGCATGATCCTGTATCTCACCGGCCTGAACGCCGTGGACCCCGAACAGGTCGAGGCCGCGCGTCTGGATGGTGCCAAGGGCCACAAGATGCTCTGGTACGTGATCATTCCGCAGCTCAAGCCCGCGACATTCATCGCCTTCGTGGTGACGATCATCGGCGCGCTGCGCTCCTTTGACTTCATCGCGGTGATGACAAACGGCGGGCCGTTCGGCTCCACCCGCGTCCTGTCCTTCTACATGTTCGAGGAATCGCTGTCCGAATTCGGCTTCCGCATGGGCTATGGCGCGGCCATCGCTGTGGTGCTGTTCTTTATCATGCTGTTCTTCATCACCTACTTCCTGTGGTCGATGTACCAAGACGAGAAAGGGGCCCGCTGATGTTCCCGACACCGATCGAAAAAACGTCCCGCACGTGGCAAATCAGCTATCAGGTGATGCTGCCCATCGTGCTGATCATCTGGCTGCTGCCGCTGATCGCCGTTGCCATCTTCTCGATCAAGCCGGACGGTGACTTTGTCGAAGGCAACTTCTGGGGCATCCCGTCGTCCTTCGAGGGCTTCACCAACTACGGCAAGGTCTTCTTTGAATCAGACATGCCGCGGTACCTGTTGAACTCCGTGATGATCACGGTGCCCACGGTGATCGGGTGTATCATCCTGTCCTCCATGACCGGCTTTGCCCTTGGCATCTACCGGTTCCGCGGCAACCTGCTGATCTTCTTCATGTTCATCGCGGGCAACTTCGTGCCCTTCCAGATCCTGATGGTGCCGGTGCGCGATCTGACGCTGGGGCTGGGCCTCTACGACACGAAACTTGGCCTGATCCTGTTCCATGTCGCGTTCCAGACCGGTTTCTGTACGCTCTTCATGCGCAACTTCATCCGCGCCCTACCCTTCCCCCTGATCGAGGCCGCACGCGTCGAAGGGGTGGCCGAATGGCGCATCTTTGTCTTCGTGGTCCTGCCGCTGATGAAGCCCGCTCTGGCAGCACTGGCCGTGCTGATCTTCACCTTCATCTGGAACGACTACTTCTGGGCCATCGTGCTCACGCAAGGACCGGACGCACAGCCCGTGACAGCAGGGATTACATCGTTTAACTCCCAGTTCCGCGCAGCCTATCACCTGATGTCTGCCGGTTCGATCGTGGCCGCACTGCCGCCGGTTGCGATGTTCTTCTTGATGCAAAAGCACTTCATCGCGGGCCTGACGCTCGGCGCTGTTAAGTAACGGAACGATACATGACTGCTACGTCTGACACTGCGGCGGCTGCACCCGCCGCAGCCCTGCCCTTGGGGCGGACTGAGACCAAATCTCACCCTGTGAACCACCTGTGGCGACTGGATGACGGCCGCCAGACGATGGTGATTACCGCAACCGGCGAACGGCTGCCTCAGGTCGTCTATTGGGGCACGCGACTGCCCGAAGGCGAAGACCTGCGCACGCTCCATGATGCCCATATGATCGACGTCACAGGCGGGATGCTGGACGAGAACCCAGACCTGTCCCTGTGCCCCGAGGCATCACGCACCTTCCCCGGACAGCCCGGCCTGATCGTCCGCCATCAGGACGGCACGCCGCTGCTGCCGAAATTCTGCTTTGACAGCTACACCAACGGGTCCGACCTGAAGATCAAGTATCGGGACGAGGGCAACGGGCTGACGCTGACGTTTGAATTTGTCACCGACCCCAAGACCTACATGATCGAGGCCCGCACGATCCTGAATGCGGACGCCCCAGTCCACTTGCACTGGCTGGCGGCCCCAGTTGTGCCCGCCCCGCAGGCCAGCGACGAGATGATCGACTTTACCGGCCGGTGGTGTGGTGAATTCCAAACCAACCGCACCGCGTGGTCGCCCGGCATCCGCTACCGTGAAAACCGCACAGGACGCACGGGCCACGAACACTTCCCGGGCCTGATCGTGCCCTGCACCGGTGCCACGAACACCCAAGGCGAGGCCTATGCCTTTCACTACGGCTGGTCCGGCGGGCACCGCATGGTCGCCGAAGAACTGCCAGACGGACGCCGCCAGATCCAGTGGGGCCACGCCGCCCGCATGGAACACGAGGCCGCCACGGAATTCGCCACCGCCCCGCTTTACATGACCTATTCGCGGACCGGCCTGAACGGCTGCGCTGTCAGCTTCCAGCGGCATGTGCGCGACCGGATCGTGACATGGCCCAAGCCCGACCGCCCGCGACCCGTGCACTACAACTGCTGGGAAGCGGTCTATTTTGACCACAAACTGGACGTGCTTTGCGACATTGCAGACCGTGCCGCGGCCCTAGGGGCCGAACGTTTCGTGCTCGATGACGGCTGGTTCGGGAACCGTGATGACGACACCCGCGCCCTGTCCGACTGGGAAGTCGACGTGCGCAAGTATCCCGATGGCCTGACGCCGTTGATCGACCACGTCAAATCACTGGGCATGTCGTTCGGCATCTGGTTCGAGCCCGAGATGATCAACCCCGACAGCAACATCCACCGCGCACATCCTGATTGGGCCTTGGGCGCGGAGGACCAGTTGCTGGGCCGTCAGCAGAAGGCCATCAACATGGCCCTGCCCGAAGTGCGGGACTTTATCTATGACCGGATGGCAGCGATCCTTGCCAACCACGACATCGACTACATCAAATGGGACCACAACCGCGTGCTGCCCATGCCGGACGCCGCCCAGACGCGCGGGTCCTACCAGTTGATCGACCGGCTGCGCGCAGACTTCCCCGATGTGGAAATCGAAAGCTGCGCCTCTGGCGGCGGCCGGATCGATTTCGGCATCCTGAAGCGGACGCAGCGGGTCTGGCTGTCCGACAGCAACGATGCGCTGGAACGCCTGAACATCCAGCATAACGCGGCCCTGTTCCTGCCTTTGTCCATCACCGGCAGCCACGTCGGCCCGCGCAAGTGCCACACCTCTGGCCGTATCTTGGATATTTCCTTCCGCGCATGGGTCGCAGCCCAGCGCCACATGGGCTTCGAGATGGATCCGCGAGAGTTGGACGACTACGAGGTCCGTGTGCTGACGGAAGTCACCAGCTGGTGGAAACACAACCGCGACTGGATGGAGAACGCAGACATCCTGCGTCTCGACAGCTCTGATCCGGCGGTGATCTGCGAACAGCAGATGACCCGCGAAAAGGACCGGTTCGTGGTGTTCGCGGGCAAGGCTGCGACCTCGGCCCAGATTTCGCCGCGCCCGCTGCGGCTGACCAATCTGGATCCCGATGCGATGTACGAAATCAATCTGGCGAACCGCGTGACCGCATCGCATCTGTCCCGTGGTACGCCCGCCCTGAAAGACGGGCCAATCACGGTGTCCGGTGCTTATCTGATGCATCACGGCTTGACCTTGCCGTGGTCTTTCCCTGAAACCATGTGGGTCTTGGAAGGAAAACGCCTATGACGCCTGCATGGCTTGCCGCAGACTGGGGAACCTCGAACATGCGCCTTTGGGCCATGGACGCCTCCGGTGCTGTCGTGGGCGAACGGACGTCGGACAAGGGCATGGGCCAGCTTGCGCCCGACCAATTCGAAGCGGTCCTGCGGGACGTGGCCGACGACTGGCTGGCAACCGCAAAGACCGTGGTGGCCTGCGGCATGGTCGGATCGCGGCAAGGCTGGGTCGAAGCGCCGTACCAGACCGCCCCCTGTGCAGTCTGCCCGCGCACCATGGTCAAGGCGCCGACCACAGGCGACCTGACGGTCCACGTCATCCCCGGTATCCGCCAGACCTCCCCCGCCGATGTGATGCGCGGCGAAGAAACCCAGATCGCGGGCTTTCTGGCCCAGAACCCCGGCTGGGACGGCATCATCTGCCTGCCCGGCACGCACACCAAATGGGTGCATGTGTCCGCCGATGAAGTCGTCAGCTTCCAGACCTTCATGACAGGTGAGATGTTCGCGCTTCTGACCAAGGACTCCGTTCTGCGCCACTCGATCGCCCCGAGCGGCTGGAACGAGGACGCCTTCGCAGATGCACTGTCCCGCATCCTGTCAAAGCCCGAAGCCTTGGCAGGTCGCTTGTTTTCCCTGCGGGCCGGACAGCTGGTCCACGGCACCGATACGATCACCGCGCGCTCTGAATTGTCCGGCCTTCTGATTGGCGCGGAACTGGCAGCGGCCAAGCCCTATTGGCTGGGCCAGAACGTGGCATTGATCGGCGCGGACGCCGTATCGGCGCCTTACATCACTGCCCTTGCCGCGCAGGGCGTCACCGTCGCCCGCGCGGATGCAACCCAAATGACCCTTGCGGGCATCAAAGCCGCCCACGCCCTGCTGGAGACAACACCATGACCCGCAACATCATCGCCATTCTTCGCGGCATCACCCCGCCAGAGGCGACAGCCGCCGTCGAGGCCCTTCTGGATGCGGGCATCACTTCGATCGAAGTGCCGCTGAACTCCCCCGATCCGTTCGACAGCATCAATGCGATGGCCGATGCTTTTGGCGACCGCGCCCTCATCGGGGCCGGCACGGTTCTGAGCGTCGAGGACGTGCAACGGGTGAACCAAGCAGGCGGCAAGCTGATCGTCTCCCCCAATATGGATCCGCGCGTCATCCACGCCACCAAGACCGCCGGTATGCAAAGCTGGCCGGGCGTGATGACCCCGACCGAATGCTTTGCCGCCCTGAAGAACGGGGCCGACGGGCTGAAGATATTCCCGGGCTCACTGCTGGGGACAGACGGGCTGAAAGCCATTCGCGCTGTGCTGCC
>JAHDFG010000001.1 GCA_020628265.1 Pseudooctadecabacter sp.
CCTCCCGATCTTGGTTGCACACCGAAGCCAAGATCAACTGGATGCGCCTCCGGTCAGTTGATCGGAGGCGTACTTTTCACCCCAATGACAATGAGATCGAAATGACCCAACAAGATATGCCTTGGTGGAAAACCGCGACCGGATATCAAATTTACCCCCGCAGTTTTTGTGACAGCAACGGTGACGGGATCGGGGACCTGCGCGGCATCATATCAAAGCTGGATCATCTTAAGGACCTGGGCATCGGGTTCATTTGGCTTTCGCCGGTCTATGCATCGCCTATGCGGGACAACGGATATGACATTGCGGACTACCGTGACATCGCGCCTGAGTTCGGGACCATGGATGATTTTGACCGGCTGCTGGTCGAGGCGCGCGAAAGGGGCATCCGGATCGTCATGGATCTTGTCGTGAACCATTGTTCCTCAGATCACCTGTGGTTCCAGAAAGCTTGCGCTGATGCGAACTGCATCGAACACGACTATTTCTACTGGCGCGACCCTAAGCCTGATGGATCCCCGCCCGACGACCAGCGCGCCTGCTTCGGCGGGTCTGCGTGGCACTGGGTGCCGAAGGTTGGCAAGTACTGCTATTGTCATTTCGGCCCGCAACAACCGGACCTGAACTGGCACAACCCGCGGCTTCGGGACGAGATTTACGACATGATGAACTGGTGGCTCGATAAGGGCATCGGCGGCTTCCGGATGGATGTGATCGAACTCATTGGCAAGGACATAGACGGTCGTGAATACCATGAAGGGCCGGACATGCACCGCTTCATTCAGGAAATGCATCAGCGGTGTTTGGCCGGGCGTGACATCCTGACCGTGGGGGAGACCTGGGCTGCAACACCCGACTCCGCGCTGAACTACTGCGGGAAGGATCGGAACGAGTTGAACATGGTGTTCAACTTCAACCATGTGCAAGCCGCATGGGACCCCGCGTTGGGCCGTTTCGGGCCAAATCGTTTCGATTTGCGGACCCACAAAATGATCCTCAATGACTGGCAGCAAGCGCTGGCGGACGACGGCTGGAATTCGCTTTATCTGTCGAACCATGACCTGCCGCGTGCTGTTTCCCATTACGGCGACGACAGGCAGTATCGCGTTCGGTCCGCCAAGATGCTTGCGATAGTTCACTACCTTATGAAGGGCACGCCGTTCATCTATCAGGGTGAAGAGATCGGCATGACGAACGCGCGGTTTACCTCGCTCGATCAGTTCCGCGATATCGAGACGCTTGGCCAGCTGGAGGAACGGCTGGGTGCGGAGGGCTCCAACCGCCGGAACGAGGCAAGCGTGGCCGAGTTTCTTGCATCGGCCAATGAGAACGGGCGCGACAATGCGCGAACGCCGGTTCAGTGGAACGGATCGAAATTCGCAGGCTTCAGCGACGCTGCAAGTTGGATCGACGTCAACCTGAACCATCAGAGCATCAACGTCGAAAGAGACCGAGATGATCCTGACGGCGTGTTCGAGCTTTACCGACAAATTATTGACCTCCGCAGATCAATGGCGGTTTTTACCCAAGGAAGTTTTGAGCTTGTCCTGCCGGATCATCCGCAGGTCTTTGGCTATGTTCGTCGGTGGGGCACGCAAGAGGTTCTGGTGGCAGGAAACGTTTCTGACAAGGTGGCTGAATTCGACCTGCCTTTAGGGCTCGAATTTGGATGGTCGCCTGTGTTGACGGCCGAAGCAGGTAAGTGGGATGCGAGGCCAGAGGTTATGCCGCCCTATTTCGGCGGGGCATGGACAAGGGACATCGGGGATCAGGACCCCAGATAGGGGATAACGTGCAGGCCCTTGTGATCCTTTGCAAGACGTCCCTAACGTGATGCCGGTCGCCATTAGGGCGCCAACCCGGCGCACGTTTAGGCTGCGCTGTGGCCCCGATCACTGAGTTTTGCCGTGGCTGGCCGCTCAGCAGTTTTTGGACAGGGGGGGCGCGCTTTGGTTGAGCAGCGCTTTATCAGTTTTGGTTCACAATGTCGGCTGCACCCCGTCAGTTGGGTCTGATCTACAATCGCTTTTGCGAGGACCTCGCCTGCTTCCTGACCAATTCTCTTGGCGGGCAGGCGGACGGTCGTCAGTGCAGGCTCGATGTCGGCACTCCCCTTAAAGTCGCCGATGCCGGCGACAGAGATGTCCTGCGGAACCTGTAGGCCTGCTGCCTTTGCGCCGTATAGCGCACCTGTCGCGAGAATGTCGTTGCCACAGATCAATGCCGTTGGGCGGTCCTTGGCCGACAGCAACTCCTGCGTGTCTCTTTTGGAGGCCGAGATGCTGTAGACGGTCGTCAGACGCCATTCATCGGGCACGGTGACTTTGGCGTTTGCCAGCGTCTCCAAGATGCTTTGCCGTCTTGCGTGCGCTCGGTCGTTTCCTTCGGTTGGGGGGAACATGCATGCGACCTTGGTGTGACCCAAGGCCACGATGTGTTCCGCAATCAGCTTGCCCGCCAGTTCATTGTCAGCGCCGATGCAGGGAAAGGCTGCGTTGGGCGCGTAGTTCCACATGGAAAGGCTGGGAATTTGTTGTTGCTCCAGCAGCCGGAAGACCGCTTCGTCGTGGTCAAGGCCGGTCAGGACGACGCCATCCACGCGGTGTTCCAGAAACTTTCGCAGCACAGCATACTCCCGTTGCAGGTCGTACCCGTGGGAGGCCAACAGGATCGTAAAACCGAATTCGTCGACGGTGTCCGAAAAGGCCTGAACCACCTCGGCAAAGATCGCGTTGTCCAGCGTTGGCACAAGGACCCCGATTGTACCGGACCGGATGCCATGGATCGTTTGGGCTGCGCGATTGCGGATATATCCGGTTTTTCGGACAGCTGAATCGATCCGCTTGCGGGTTGCTGGCTTGAGTAACTCGGGATGATTGAAGTAGCGCGAAACAGTCGAGGCTGAGACCTTCGCGACCTGCGCAACCGTCGTTATATCTGCTTTTTTATAATTTTTATCAGACATTTAACCGTCGTATTTCACGAATTTATGAAAACATTTGCAAAACTATTTTCATCCCTTAGCGTGACTGGTCAAGCCTGATTTTGGGAGGATTTGGGCGAAATGGACTTCTTGTTCTACATGGGCGACGTGTTCACCCCGATCAATTTCGGGTTGCTGCTGCTTGGGACCGTTGGCGGGCTGATTTTGGGCGCGACCCCCGGTCTCTCGCCGACCATGGCCGTGGCGCTGCTTATCCCCTTCACCTTCCAGTTGGAGCCGCAACAGGGTTTGATCCTGCTTGGTGCGGCCTATACCTCCACGGTTGCCGGTGGCGCGGTAAGTGCGATCCTCCTCAAGATTCCGGGCGCGCCCGCAAACATCGCCACAACGCTTGATGGGCATACGATGGCCGCAAAAGGCGAAGGCGCGAAGGCCCTGCAATTGTCCTTTTTGGCCTCTGCCGTGGGGGGGCTTTTCGGGGTTTTCCTTTTGATCTTCCTCACACCGGTTCTGGCGCAATGGGCACTCGCGTTTGGGCCGTCCCACCTGTTCTGGCTTGCCATTCTCGGGGTCACCGTGATCGGGACACTCGATTCCAGTTCGGTGGTGAAGGGGCTGCTGTCCGGCTGCATCGGGCTGTGGCTGGCGACAATCGGTTTCGACGACATCATGGGCGCGCAGCGGTTCATCTTTCATCCGGCTGTCAGCGGCGGGATCAACGTCATTCCTGCCCTCATCGGGCTTTTCGCCATTCCGCAGGTCATCACGATGCTGACCAAGGGGCGCACCCGTTCCGGTGCCGAGGTAATTACGGTCAAACGCCACCCAATCCGCCTTGCTTTTGTAGAGGTGATCCGCCGCAAGACAGCCCTGACCATCGGGACCATCACCGGGTCCATCATCGGTTTGATCCCCGGTGTTGGCGGTCAGATTGCCGGCCTCGTGGCTTATGACCAATCGAAGAAGTTCAGCAAGGAAAGCGAGAAGTTCGGCACGGGCCACAGCGAGGGCGTTATCGCGGCAGAAAGTGCCAACAACGCGATGGTCGGGCCGTCGCTGGTGCCGCTTCTGACCTTGTCCATTCCCGGCTCACCCACAGCGGCTGTCCTGTTGGGGGGCTTGCTTATACACGGCATCTTCCCCGGGCCTGACCTGTTCATGAACTACCCGCAGGTCGCGTGGACCTTCATCGACTCCATGCTGATTGGACAGATCCTGATGTGTATCTTTGGCCTGTACATCGCAGGACTTGCGGCAAGCGTGGCCCGCGTGCCGCATGCGGTGATGGCGGCGATTGTCTTGGGTCTGGCCGTTTTCGGCAGCTACTCGGTCCAAAACTCGATGGGCGACGTCTATGTCATGGCCAGCCTTGGGCTCGGCATGTACTTCCTTGAGCGGTTCGGCTTTTCGGCGGCACCGCTGGTGCTGGGCCTTATCCTTGGCCCGATTG
Organism: Pseudooctadecabacter sp.; assembly: GCA_020628265.1. Taxonomy (GTDB): domain Bacteria; phylum Pseudomonadota; class Alphaproteobacteria; order Rhodobacterales; family Rhodobacteraceae; genus Octadecabacter. The sequence continues at coordinate 4,395 of JAHDFG010000001.1, forward strand.
CCGAGGCGAACTTCATCCAAGGGTCGATGATCGCCAACGCGACCGTGGGGCAGGCGACCTATTTCTTCACCGGCTGGCTGAACTGGTTCCTGATCCTGATCGTTCTGGCATCCGTCAGCTATTCCATCTGGATGGAGATCGCCCAGCGTCGCTACACCACCAAGGATGACGCGGTCGCCAAAGAGGAGGCCTTGTCATGACCGATCTGCCCCGCAATCAGCATATCGTCGCCTCGGGGATCATCGCCGCTGTCGGGGTGACAGTTGCCTATATCAGCTTCACCCAAGAACCGGCGGACGCCTTTATCTTTCCGCGCTTGATATCTTCTGTGTTCGCGGTGCTGGCCATCTGGACATTCGGCAAGGCTATTCTGGGCCGAACAAAAGTGGGCAACGGCATCAGTGGCGAGGCGATGCGCAACATGCTGCCCGGTCTCATTGTAATGGTGGTTTATATCTTCTGGGCCGCCAAAGGCTTGGGCTTTTACACGGCCACCACAATCGCCTTCTTCATCATGCTGTCGCTCTATGATCCGGCGCCGCACAACGCCCTGAAAACCTGGGCAAAACGGATCGCCATCACCGCCGGCTTCATGCTGGTGATGTATGGGCTTTTTGCCCAGCTACTCAATGTCTTCACACCCCGTGAAGTCTTCTTCTGAACCGCAATAGCGGCAGATCAAACCTTAGGGAGGATACTATGAAAAAATGGATTGCAGGGGCCGCAATGGCTTTGGCGGCAATGACGGGAAGCGCCTATGCGGAAGGGCATGGCGATTACCCGGAACGGCCGATCATGTTGATGGTCAGCTATGGTGCTGGTGGTGCCACTGACTTTCAGGCCCGGATCGTGACGATGACGGCAGGCAACGAGGATGCGCTGGGCATGCCGATTGCCATCGTGAACCGTCCGGGCGCGGGGGGGCGTGTCGGATGGAACTGGTTCGCCACCGAGGCGGACAATGATGGCTACACGCTGGGTGCCTACAACATCCCGCATTTCATCGCGCAGTCGATCGAAGGCGGCGTGTCCTATTCCACCGACGACTTTGAACCGATTGCCAACTGGGGCGCGGACCCCGCGGTCTTCGTTGTCGGGGCCGACAGCGACTTCAATTCGATGGCCGATGTTGTCGATTACGCCAAGGCGAACCCGGGCGGTCTGACGTTCTCCGGCGCGGGGCTGTTCGTGGGTCACCACATCGCGGCGCTGCAGCTTGAAAAGGCAGCGGGGGTCGAACTGGCCTATATACCGAACAACGCAGGGGGCGCAGGTGCCATGCGTGCCGTCATTGCTGGCGAAGTGCTGGGCGGCGTGAACAACCTGTCCGACGCGTTCCGGGCGCAAGCCGCAGGCAACGTCAAAATCCTTGGTGTGTTCGATCTGGAACGCAATGCGTTCCTGCCAGACGTGCCCACAATGATGGAACAGGGCTACGATATCGACAACGCCAGCGTGAACTTCCGCGGTGTCATGGTACCGAAAGGCACGCCGCAGGCCGTGATTGATCATCTGGCCGCCGTCGTTCCGACCATGTTCGAGAACGGTCGCGTGCAAAGCCGCATGGAAGCAGGCGGCTCGCCTATGCATGTCATGACCCGTGATGAAGTCCTTGAAATGTGGGCAGCGCGTCAGGAAACTCTGGAAGAGCTGCTCGCAGGTCTCTAATCACATGCTGTGGCGTCCGCGTTTTGCGGGCGCCATACGTTACTCGTTCTCAAGGAAAAGCCGATGGTCAACGATCCTATTCAAGAGGTCGAAGCAATAGTTGCGCGTGCTCGTGTCGCCCAGACAGCGTTTGAAAAGCAAGGCTCACAAAAGGCGTACGACCGTGCGGCACAAGCCGTTGCGTGGGCGATCATGGAGCCGGGGCGCAACCGGCACCTTGCAGAACTGGCGGTTGAGACGACTGGCCTTGGCAATGTCCCTGACAAGATCACCAAGAACCACCGCAAGACCCTTGGTTTGATGCGCGATATAAAGGACGCCCAAACCTATGGGGTCATCAAGGATGACCCTGCCAAGGGGATTACGGAAATTGCGCGGCCCATCGGTGTGATCGGGGCGGTTGTGCCGTCAACAAATCCGGGCGCAACACCTGCCAACAATATCATCAATGCATTGAAATGCGGGAATGCGATTGTTGTTTCGCCGTCGCCCAAAGGCGTGCCGACGTGTGAAGCGTTGATCGGGTACATTTACGCGGAGTTCGACAAACTCGGCATAGACCGCGATCTCGTTCAAATGATCCCTGGTCGCGGGTCCAAGGAAAAAACCCAACGCCTGCTGGAAATAGCGGACCTGATCGTTGTCACCGGCAGCCAGAATAACGTCAAACGTGCCTATACGTCCGGCACTCCGGCGCTTGCGGTCGGGGCAGGCAATGTCACGGCAATCGTTGATGAAACCGCTGACTTGACCGCAGCGGCCGAAAAAATCAAAGCCTCAAAAACCTTTGACAATGCAACCTCTTGTTCGTCGGAGAATGCGGTCGTTGTTGTCGATGCGATCTATGACGCCTTCGTTGCAGAGATGGCCAAGACAGGCGGTGCGCTGATCACCGATGAAACCAAAGTAACAAGCAAGCTGTGGGTCAAAGGTCATCTGAATCCGAAAGCCATTGCGCAAGATGCAGACAAGATGATTGCGGCGCTCGACCTGACCGATGAGGTGCCGGAAGGCACAGCCTATCTTGCAGTCGAAACCAAGGGGATTGGTGCCGAACACCCTTTGTCCGGTGAAAAGCTGAGCCGCGTGTTGACGGTCTACCGCGCACGCGATTTTGACGAAGCCGTCGAGATCACCCACCGCATTCAACTGCATCAGGGCGCGGGCCATTCTGTTGGCATTCACACCAGTGATCACGACAGGCCAATGGTCTTGGCCCAAGCGATCCCGACCAGCCGCATCATCGTTAATCAGGCGCATACATTTGCCACGGGCGGATCGTTCACCAACGGGATGCCGTTCTCTTTGTCCATGGGCTGCGGGTCGTGGGGCGGCAACTCGATCGACACGAACCTGCATTGGCGGCACTTCATGCAGAGCACGAAGATCGTGCGCGAAATTCCGTCCAATGAACCCACGCTGGAAGAGATCTTCGGCGAATACTGGGAAGTGACGGGCAGATGATCCTCGATCCGAAGACTCCGCCGCAGGGGACTGTGCGGGACTGGCTTGATGCCCGTGCGCGGTCGGATGGGGTCGCCCTCGTGTTTCCCGAGACAGACGATCAGATCACATGGGCTGAGCTGCGCAATGAGGCGCGGGCCACGGCGGAAGGATTGACCGGGCTGGGTGTGCGCACAGGCGAGAGTGTCGCAATCGTCCACCCAAACGGGAAAGCTGGCGTTGTTGCCGTTTATGGCGCTCTTTACGGCGGCTTCCGCGCAACCATGATCAATCTTGCGGCGGGGTCAGACGCCATCGCCTATGCCTTGGATCACAGTGGCGCGCGATATGCGTTCGTGCATGACACCCAACAGCAGACAATTGCGCGGATCGCACCTGACACCTTGTCCGTCCTGTCACCTGCGATGTTGCAATCCAAGTTACCGGTCGCGCCATTGGCCGCTGATATGGATGCGCTTTTGATGTACACCTCAGGGACAACAGGCCGCCCCAAAGGCGTCGTCCATACGCATGCAAGCCTGCTCGCGGGAGGCTGGACCACGGCTGTTGCCCATGACCTCGGCAGCGCGGATCGAGGGTTCTGCGTGCTCCCGATTTACCACATAAACGGGCTGTGCGTCACGTTGATGGCGTCTTTGGTGTCGGGCGGCTCCCTTGCAATGACATCGAGATTTTCTGCAAGCAGGTTCTGGGAGCAGGCGGATCGTGGCAAGGTCACGTGGTTTTCCGCGGTTCCGACTATCATCAGCCATCTGCTTCACAACGCTGTTGATCCGTCCATTGAGGTCAAGAAACGCCTTCGGTTCGGGCGGTCTGCATCTTCTGCATTGGCGATCGAAACACAATCTGCCTTTGAAGAGCGTTTTGGTGTTCCCATCATAGAGACCATGGGTTTGACGGAGACCGCAGCCCAGATCCTTTCAAACCCGCTGCCACCAGGAGTGCGCAAGATTGGATCACCCGGCATTGCCTATGGGAATGAGGTTCGAATTCTCAAGGCTGATTTGGCGGATGCCGCGCCCTTTGAGGAAGGCGAAATCGCAATTCGCGGGCCAAACGTCATGAAGGAATACCTGCGCAATCCTGAAGCCACGGCCAAGACGTTGGTCGGGGGCTGGTTGCGGACAGGTGACTTGGGTCACATTGATGAAGACGGCTATGTGTTTGTGACCGGTCGTCTCAAGGAGCTGATTATCAAGGGCGGCGAGAACATCGCCCCGCGCGAAATAGACGAGGTTCTTTATTCCGAGCCGGACATCGTCGAAGCCGCTGCATTCGCTCGGCCGTGCAAAAGCTACGGCGAAACCGTCGAGGCCGCCGTCGCCGTCAAAGCGGGGTCGGATCTATCGGAGGATGCCTTGGTCGCGCTTTGTCAGGAGCGATTGGGAAAGTTCAAGGCGCCGGACCGCATTCATTTTCTGACGGAGCTTCCCAAAGGCCCGTCTGGCAAGATCCAGCGGCTGAAGCTGGCCACACTCATCCAATAGCATGGGGCCCTTTGTCAGTTCAGGCTGCGGTTTGGCCGCCTGTGATGATGTCAGAGTTCTTGTTTGCCGGGTGCGGATTGAGGCAGTCGTCGATCAGGTTCGCCCACAGCTGGGCCGGATCGGTTTGCGGGTCCTCAACTGACGTTTGCTGCGCCTTTGGGTCGTTCTGGTTACGGATGAACTGCTGCAGCGATGCTGCAAAATCGTCGGGTGTGAGGCGCGCAAGGTATTGTGCACCTAGCGCTGCATGGTCCTGAAGACCGTCGATGGGTGTGCATAGAAGGGGGCGGCGCGCCGCGGCTGCCTCAATGGCGACCAGACCGTATGCTTCCCAGCGGGACGGCATGATGACGGCATCCACACTGCTGTAAGTGCCGGTGGGGTCCGCCGAATGGCCCTTGAACACGATCCGGTCGTCCGCGCCCGCGAGCGACTTGAGCGCCTGTTCCTCAGCACCTGTACCGATGATATGCAGTCGCAGGTCCGGATCGGGCAGCCGTCTGAACGCTTCGATCAGCATGTCGAAGCCCTTTTGCCGGTCCAGCCGACCGATTGCGCCCAAAACCTTGATGGGGCCTTTGGGGGGCTCGATTGCTTTGAACGGTGTCAGGTCGACGGCAGACTGGATCGCAACCAGCTGCCGTTCGGGGCAAAGCTGGTGTTTTTTGATCCAAGCAGCCTGCGCATGGCTGACGGCCACAACCCGATCAAACAAGGCAAACGCGATCCGCAGCAGGCTTTTGAAACGCCGTTGGCGGGTGACGTTATGCGTCACGAAACCCTCGGTATAGCTGTGTTCGACATGAATCAGCGGGGTGCCGGGACGGGCCGCACGCAGAGCGATCAGGGCAGGAAGGGTCCGCCAGCTGACGACGGTGTGGGACACGATGACGTCATAGTTTCGGGGCAGCTGTCCGAAACGTCCCCGACGGACAGACAGGACCTCATGGTCAGACCCTCGGGCAAGCACGTCTGAGGTTGTCAGGTAGTCAATGACACGCATGACACCGCCAGCGGTCGTGTCGTCGACAAGATGGAGGACGCGGGGTTTGTGTGTCATTGCTTCTGTTCCTTGGGCTGCATCAGTACATTGAGGGCTGCGGCGCCGCCGTAGCGCAGCACCAGTGTTGCGCCGATCGTCGTGAGGGTTTTGATCGGCTCTTCGAACAAGGGCCGGAGCGAAATGCCGAGGGCCTCGCGTGTCATTTTTGCAGCGCGGCCTGCGTCGCGGTCACTGATGGCGCGACGGGCCAGATACCGCATCTGGTAGGCCCGTGCGGCATCCGTATGGCGGGCGAAGAAATCAGGGTGCAGCGGGGCGAGTTTGGCGATCATGCGCTCCCACGCGGCCAGCTGTCGGTCGGTCGCGGCGGACAAGCCACCTGCGTTGATCCGGTAGCGGGTCAGAAGGCCTTGCACACCTTCGAAGATCCAGTCGGTGGTCAAGGCGATGCGCAGCCAGCATTCGATGTCTTCGGACTGACGGAAGGTTTCGTCGAAGTACCAGTCGCGGACCTTTTCGCTGCGCGGACGGTAGGCGATCTGATCAAAGACCTCGCGGCGGATGACCACGGCGGACCCGTTACCAATCGGGTTGCGTTTCAGGATATGTGCAGCCGTGATGTTATAAAGACGCGGACGTTGCGCAAGGCCGAGTGCGTTACCATCGTCATCCATCAGGGACGAACCCGCGTAGCTGATGCCGACGTCGGGGTTGTCCAGCAGATGGTCAACGTGGACCGCCAGCTTGTTTGGCTCCCAGATGTCGTCGGCGTCGCAAAATCCGATCGCGAGGCCACGGGCGGCAGCGATGCCAGTGTTGCGGGCGCCCGCAAGACCGCGGTTGCGTTGACGGATGATGGTGAGCCGCCGGTCGTCGGCATAGTCGGACAAAATGTCCTGCGTGCCGTCGGTAGAACCGTCGTCCACGACGATAATTTCAAAGTCCTTGAACGTTTGCGCCAGCAAGGCGTCGAGCGTTTCACCCAGGGTCGCTGCGACGTTGTAGGCAGGGACGATGATGGAAGCGGTAGGCATAGGTCTCTCCAGAAAATGGGGGTCAGGCGAAGATCGCGCGTGTGAGTGCAGACGGCAGAAGCGGGGCCGCGAGAGCACCCAAAAGCGTCAGTGCCCCGCGTGAGGGCGAGTTGAAGAAGCCTTGCGGGCTGGCGCGAAGGCCTTGGGCGGCGAAACCCAATGCCGAAAGGCGGCCCTGACCCAGACGCAGGGCGCGGCGGGCAAGGTAGCGGAAGTAGACCGCGTCGGCGCTGGCTGTGACCTGCACCCCGAAGGACTTGGCGGTCTCGATGGCAGCGGTGCGTCCGGCCAGCATGGCGGGCAAATCGCTGGACAGGCCACCGGTGCTTGCGCGGTAGTAGGTCTGAAGGCTGTTCAATCCGACGACACGGGCACCGCCACCAACAAGCCGGATCAACCAGTCCAGATCTTCGTTGTAGACCATGGTTTCGTCAAAACCGCCGGTCGTGCGGAACTGGTTCGTGCGGACCGCGACATTCGACATCGTGCAGACGGGGTTTTCGGCCAGCAGCATCTCGATGGTCAGATCGCCGCTTGGCACCGTCGAGACGGTCGAGATTTCGGCAGGATTTGTCTTGAAGAACGCGATCTGGCCGTAGACAGCATCAACCGTTTTGTCGGCAAAAGACGTGGCCAGTTCGGCCAGCTTCGTCGGGCTCCAGATGTCGTCGGCGTCGCAAAAGGCGATCACTTGGCCCATCGCCCAGTCGCGCGCGCCGAGGTTGCGGGCGGCGCTGGGGCCCTGACGTTCGCTGACACCCAGTTGGATGCGGCTGTCGGCGGCGGCATAGGTTTCGATGACGGCGCGGGTGTTATCGGTGGAGCCGTCGTCGATGCACAGGACCTCCCAGTTGCCGTGTGTTTGGGCCAGAATGGCGTCCAGAGTTTCGGGCAGGGTGGCAACCGCGTTGAAACAGGGAATGATGATGGAGAACTGTGTCATGAGGTCACCTTTTGGGAAGAAGTGGCAAGGACAGGGCCCAGAGCCAGCGCTGTCGCGGCAAGCATCAGGCCGGTCATGACGGCGGCATAGCCGGTCACGATGGCGGTCAGACCCATGGAGCCGAACCAGATGGCGTTGGCCACGGCCGAGACAGCCAGAACGGTGGTTGCGAAAAGCTCCAGATCGGGGCGGCCTTGGGACCGCAGCCAGCCAGCTGCCGTGGCCCACAGTGTCGTGGGGATCGCCAGCAGGCAGAGGATCTGCACCATGGGTGCGATACCGGCCCATCCGTCACCCAGCAGCAGCGGGACATAAACAGGGGCCAGCAAGGCTTGCAGTACAACAACGGGGCCAATGATGCCGACACCGACGGACAGGGACTGGCGCATTGATGCGACACGGTCCTTGGACTGCACCAACATCGGGAAAAGGACCTTGGAGAAGGCTGTGGTAAAGGCGTTGGACAGGCTCAGACCTGCGTTGAAGGCCATGAAGTAAAGGCCAAGCGTTTCCGCACCCAAGGTGGCGCCGACGACAAGCTTGTCGGCCTGCAGCCGTGCAACTTTGACCACTTCTATACCCACAACGGCCCAACCATACTGAACAAACGGGGCAAGCGGTGCGAAGCTGTCGCCTTTGGGCGTCCACGGGTGCAGACGGCGGACCGCGATCAGCCAGATCGGCGCAGACAGGACGCGGGGCAGGACCAGTGCAATTGCGGAAGGCCAGATCAGGACCAGCAAGATGGACATGACATTGGCACCGACCACTTGCGCACCGGAAATGGCTGCCGTTTGCTTCAGTTTGCCCGCCCGCATCGCAAGCGCGACCTGGACCAGTCCGGCTGGCATAAAGAGATATTCAAGACCCATCAGCAGGATCAGGCCTACCAGCAAGGGATCGGCTCCAGCAAAATACATCACACCTGCGATGGCGGCTTGAAGGCCGAACAGGCCAACACACCAGACCCAGAAAATGCGGTGTGCTGTCTTGCAGGCGGCGTCCAGCATATCGTCGCGTGCGGCGATGATGCGTTGTCCGACACCGTTTTCTGTCAGCGCTTTCAGAATGTCGCCTGCCGCAATCGCCGCAGCGGCGATACCGACAGCTTGCAGATCAAGCATGCGTGCGACGGCGACCACCACCAGCAGTCGGGAGGCTTTGGCCGCAACTTCGGAGGCGCCATATGCGGCGAGGTTGGCGGCGAATGTCTTGGTGTTTGCAATATGCGTCATGGGATAACTCTCGTTTGGTCGCCCCTGTTGTGACGTCTTGTGCGGTAAAAGTCGCGGACGCGGATGGGGAGGCCCTGTTCGCAATGGCGCGGAAGCCTATCCATCAGGATAGGTTAACTCGCCTGCTGCACTGTCGTTGCCACGACGCTGTTTCGAATAGTAAGACTGTAGAAACCGATTTGGCGTTGAAAGGCCTTCCATGTTCAGAACCATCACGAACACCGGACTTATTGGCGCTTTTGTGGTGTCTTCGGCCTGTGCCAGCTACGACCCGCCCGACAATATCGAACCGATTGCCCAAGGAGACGGGTATCAGGCGCAATACCGCGAACCGCACGTCACGCGAGAGAACGCGGACTTTCTTCGATCCGCCGAAATGAACGCCGCTAAATGTCTTCCCTACGGGGCAGGCGAGGGCGGTGAAGGATCGGGCAAGGGATCGACTGTGGCCGCGGTCTCCCTGCGCGGCGAACTGCTGTCCCGCAACGACCTTTTGAACGTTCGCATTGCAGAGGACGAAACATTCAATGGCGATTACGTCGTTTCGCGTGATGGCACCCTGAAGCTGCCCTTCCTTGATCCGATCCGGGCTGAGGGCCGTTCCACCGATCAGGTTGAGGCGGATATTGCTGCAGCGCTGTTGCGAGAGGAGTTCTATTCCAGTCGGCCGCGTATTTCTGTGCGCGTGGCTGATTTTGCCTCTGTCAACGTCGCGGTTTCAGGAGCGGTCTTTGAAGCGCATTCGGTGCAAATTGGCGGCGTGCGAGGGGACACAATTGACGACCGGCGACAGGGTGCGATGGGGGCATCCAACGAAGGCCGGAACCTGTCAGCGGCCCTGCGCGCTGCTGGCGGTGTGCGGCCGGATGCCGATATCTCGTCGGTTGAGGTCCGGCGTGGATCCGATGTCTACAGGTTGGACATGCGCGGTGTGTTCGAAGGCCAGAACGCGGTCGATATCATGCTGATTACCGGGGATGAGGTCTTTGTGCCGTCCCGCCAGTGTTTTCAGGATGATCTGATGCGGCCCAGCCCTATCAGCCCGCCTGGTGTCAGCCTGTTTTTGTCCAACCTCACACAGCCTGCAACGGATAACGCAAGTTCTGCCATCGGTCAGACCGTGCGCGAGGTGCCATATGGGACGCGCTATATGCAGGCTGTGATTGATTCAAACTGCGTCGGTGGTCCGCGCAGCACAAGTGCTGACCGGTCTGCGGTGCTCTTCTCGCGCAATCCGGTGACCGGCGTGTCCGTGGTGATCGAGCGTGACATCGAGGATCTGCTACGCCGCGCGGACCGCGATGACTATGACCCGTATCTGCTGCCGAACGATTCAATCGCCTGTTACGACAGCACGATCACCAACATCGCGGAGATCGGCCGCGTGATTGGCATTGTGGGCGCGGTTACTCTTGGTCGCTAGGCGAAGCGTTGTTCAGGTGTTGGCGGGTGGCCTCACCTTTCGTCCGAGCCTCTGTCAGCAGGTTATCAATCTTTGAATGATCGCCCGCCTTGGCCGCTTGCTCCAGCGTGAGCAAGGCTTCCCTGAAGCCCGTTGCGCCGAACACAGCAGCTGCGCCCGCAACCTTGTGGGCCTCTTTCGCCAGTTCGTCCGCGGGGCGTTCGGGGGTGGCCCAGGCCATGAAGTCTGCGGCTTCGGTGTCGAACTTCGAGAGTATCGTCGCAAAACCGTCAGTGCCCAACATCTCTAGCGTTTCTCGCAAGTGTGCCTGATCGATATCAGAGACCGCATGGGATTGATGATCTGGCTGATTGGTCCGGCCAAGAACCGTGCGCAGCGCGTCTCTTGAGAGAGGTTTGGTCAACACGTCTTCCATCCCATGAGCTAGAAAATCAGCACGTTCTTCAGGCAGAACGTTGGCCGTAAGGGCGACAATGCGGGTGTCCTTGGACGCGCCGTTGCCCTCCTTGATGCGGGTTGTGGCCGCCCGTCCGTCGAGAACCGGCATCGAAATATCCATCAGGATCAGATCAAAGCGTTCCGCGTTTGACGCGACGACGCCCTCGTGGCCGTTCACGGCTTCGGTGACGTGATGACCGTCCGCCTCGAGCATGCTTCGAACGACAAACCGGTTAATGTCATTGTCCTCGACGACCAGAATACGCTGTTGGGGCAGGGGAGCCATTGTTGTATGCACCTCATCTTTGGGCTGTTCGGGCTTGGCGGCTGTTGCAGGCAGTTCCACCGTAAAGATGGAGCCTTCTCCTTCGGTGCTGGAGACGGTGATGCGGCCATGCAAGGCCTCAACGAACCTTTTTACAATGCTCAGGCCAAGGCCGGTTCCGCTTACCTCACGGTCATAGGACGTGTTTCCAGTGACAAAATCTTCGAAAATATGATCGATCATGTCTTCGCTGATCCCGATGCCCGTGTCTTCGATTTCGATGGTCAGCAGATTGATCGCCCATTTGACGGTCACAGAGACGCGGCCGCCCTTGGTGAATTTCACCGCATTGCCCACGAGGTTCATCAGCACATGCTGCAACCGGTCCGGGTCGCCGTTGATCCAGTTCTGCGGCTCACCTGCCCATCCCCAATCAAGACTGGTGTTCTGAGCAAGGGCCATCCCGCTTTGGCTGTCGACAATGTCCTGCAACAGGGCAGAAAGGTTCAACGGTTCGGATCGTGCGCTGATCCGGCCACTGTCATAGCGCGCAATATCAAGCACGTCTGACACATGGCTCAGCAGAAGGCGTCCGGACGTTTCCATGTTGCGCAGATAAGTATCCTGAATAGCGCTGAGCGGCGTGTCCCGCATCAGAGTCATATTGCCCAACAGGCCGTTGAGCGGCGTGCGGATTTCATGGCTCATGGTTGCAAGGAATTCGGACCGCGCTTGTTCGCCGGCAATGGCCTTGTCACGTGCTTCGATCAACTCCGCCTCGTCGGCGACCCGTTGGGAAACATCCCGCAGAAAAGCGATGAAGATATCGCCGTCGTCGGTGGTGGCGGATTGAATGGCGAGTTCCACGGGAAAGATGGAGCCGTCCGACCGCTTTGCTTCCAGCTGGACACGGCCCTTGCCAACGACGCGCTTCTCACCGCCGCGCCGCATCCGTTCCATGCCGGCGTCGTGAAGTTCGCGCAGGTGATCCGGCACGATGATCTGGCCCAGTTCTTTGCCCACGACGTCCTCGGCCTTGTGACCGAAAATCGTCTCGGCAGCGCCGTTGAAGTCCGTGATCCGCCCGTCGCTGTTGCTTACGATGACGCCGTCAAGGGAGGTGCTCATGATTGTGTTGATCCGCGTGGCGGTCTGGGCCTGCTCGTCCTCGCGGCGAGCGATGGTCAGGTTCAAGCGGTTGAGGTAGATGACGCCAAAACCCAAGGCCGAAATCAGCGCGGCCACGGCGATGGCCAGCTGTGTCATGGTCCGCGCGACGGCTTCGCGTTGTTCGTCTGCTCTTTCCGCAAAAAGACGAAGTCCCGAGTTTGAAAGGGACCGGATGTGGGGGCGAACGTCCTGCGACATAGCCGCCAAGGTGGGCAATTGAGCAGTTAAATTGATATCATCTGAATCGATGATCGGAACGGTTTCTTCGAGAAAGGCTTCGATCTCGGTCAGGTGTTCGATGAATTCCTCGCTCTCACGAAGCGAGCCAAATACTTGCGCGCTACGGACTGTTCTGATCCGGCTGTAGAACACATCAAACCGTCGCCGTACCGACGCAAGGTCCGCGCCAATGCGCGACCTGCTCGAAAATTCCTGAAACTCGACCTCAACTTGGGAAAGCGCCCATTGGACGTTGTCAGACTGGGCCGAACCCTGCTCTCGGATTTCGCGTGCGACATTCCACGTTAGAAACGCGATGGCGAAAATACTGATCAGGCCGGCCAACACAGCAAGTGTGCGGCCGGCCTTCAGGTGCCCGTGAGTGTTGGTTGGCACATTAGCCTCCCGTCATGTCTGATCTGTTCCCATAATTGGGGTTACTCGACGACTGAAATTCTGTCGAGTTGCCAGATGCTGCGGGAGTAGATGACCTCAGTCCGGTAATCGCTAGATGAATCGTACGGATAGATGACCCACAGTGGGCCTTTGTCACGAACGGACATCTCTTCACCGTTCAGGGTCATTGCAATGATCGGGCCGCCTTCGACAGCGTCCTCGACCGGAATTTCGACGGCGTAGTCATTGATGGCAGTGGCGCTCAAGATGCCGTCGGACAGGCCCATCATTTCTACAAGGTTCACCAAAGGCACACCTTCGAAAGTCTGTGGACCTTCGGTCCAGATTGTCGTTGTCTCGATTGTTTCCATGCCAAGTGCCGCAAGTGTGTCGCGGTCGAACTGGATGGTGTCGCCGACATTTGCGGCTTCAGGTGCACCAGATACCGTGAGGATGACGTCCCCGCTGGGGGAGGGAACGTCATCCGCACGGACCGCCCCCGCTGTGGTCAAGACCACGCATGTAGCGGCAGCGAAAGCGAAGAAACGTGTGAACATGACAAACTCCATTAGTTGCTACAGAACGTTTGACACAAAGACCGTTCTTTCGCTTGTGGGTATCGGGATAGGCACCTACCCGAAGGGATAGGTTTTTTCAGTTAAGCCGAAATTTTCTGAGGTTCGGCGCGCGCTTCGATGAATGCGGAGAAGTCCGTTGAGAGGTCGGATCGCGCCAATGCAAAGGCTGCGGTTGCCTGCACAAACCCCTGAATTGAGCCACAATCGAACCGTTCTCCATCAAACTGGAAACCGGACAGACCAGCTGATGAGGCGTCTGCGTTGATGGCATCCGTGAGTTGCAGTTCGCCGCCCGCACCTGGGCCGATATTTGCGAGCGTTTCGAACACGGACGGCTGCAGAATGTAGCGGCCAACAACAGCTTGGGTGGATGGTGCCACATCGGGGCGCGGTTTTTCGACCATGCCGCGGGCTTGCAGAACACGACCCTTCTGGTTTTCGACGTCAAGCACGCCGTAGGAGGCAACAGCAGGGCGCGGAACATCCATTGTTGCGACCATGTGGCCGCCGACGCGGGCATGAGCGTCCACCATTTGGGCCAGAACCCCTTTGCGCGACATGATCACATCATCGGGGAGCAGGACGGCGAACGCTTCGTCGCCCACAAGATGGCGTGCCTGACGGACCGCGTGGCCGAGGCCCAGGGCCTGACGTTGACGGACGATGGTCAGAGCACCCTCGGGCATACGGGTGGGTTCCAGTGCCTTGAGGGCATCCGTCTTGCCTTTTGCTTTCAAAGACATCTCAAGGGCAGCCGCGGTGTCGAAGTAGTCTTCCAGCGCGCCCTTACCGGCGGCAGAGACGAAGATGAACTCTTCAATGCCGGCCTCGCGGGCTTCATCAATGGCGTATTGGATCAAGGGCCGATCAACGAGAGGCAGCATCTCTTTGGGGACGGACTTGGTGGCGGGCAGAAAACGGGTGCCCATACCAGCGACGGGGAAGACGGCTTTGCGGATCGGTTTCATGGGGGAACTCCTTTATCGGAACGAAGGGGGAAGGGGGAAGGGGGGGTTAGTGGGCGCCACGACCGGAGAGGACGGCGCGGAAGGTCATTGCGATCAGGATGAGGTCGAGGAGGATCGTGCGGGACGCCGCATAGGCGAGATCCATGTCGACCATCTTCTCGAACCCGATTTCGGCGCGGCCAGAGACCTGCCAGACACCGGTGATGCCGGGCTTTACGGCCAAGCGGCCGTAGGCGCGCGGCGGATAGGCTGCAACCTCGGAGGGCAGCGCGGGGCGGGGGCCGACGATCGACATCTCGCCGCGCAGGACGTTGATGATCTGCGGCAGCTCGTCGATCGAGAACCGGCGGATGAAGCGGCCAACGCGGGTGATGCGCGGGTCTGATTTGGACTTGAAGCAGATGCCCTCGCGGTCGGAGGTCTTGAGGAGGGAGGCGCGGCGGGCTTCGGCGTCTTGGGACATGGAGCGGAACTTCAGCATGCCGAATTCGGTGCCGTCTTTGCCGACGCGCATCTGCCGGAAGAAGACAGAGCCACGGCTGTCCAATTTGATCGCAATGGCGGTTGCGGCAAACAGAGGCGAGAGGAGGACCGCCGCCGTGCCAGCAACCGCCACATCAAGCACACGGCGCAGGACGGAGGCTGTCGTCAACTGCCCGGCCGCCAAACGTGCGGCCCGTGCCAGAAAGGTGAAATTGCCAATCAGGTATCTTTTTGCCATGCGGCGGGGTTCAAGACCCAGACGCCACATCCATTCGCCGCCCATCTTGCGCAGCGCCTTTGGCGCGCGGGAGACATTGCCGGCCAGAAAGTCAAATGCTGCGCCGACACCCATCGTCAGATCGGCATGCAGGTGGTGCGCGTTACGCTGCAGCCAAAGGTCCTGCATGGGAACGCCCATTGCGACCAGTACAATGTCCGCGCGGCTGGCGTTGATGTCAGCGATGACAAGCTCTTCGTTGCGGGCCTGCTCGTAGCCATCAAGGGTTCCGACAACGCGAAGCCCGGGGTTCTGGATCGTCAGGGCGAGGGCTGCTGCTGCGGCTGTGCCGGGTGTGCCGCCGAGGAGGAAGACAGATTTGCCTCGCTTGGCAGCTTCGGACATCAGGGCAGGCACGAGGTCGGTGCCGTTGAGGTTCGCGGCGAGCTTCTTGCCGACCATCTTGGATGCGATCGCAACACCGGACCCGTCGGGCAACAGGACATCTGCGGAGTGGATCGCGGCAGCATAGTCACGATCCTGCGCCATCACGTTGAAGCAATGCGCATTCATAAAGGCCACGCGGCGGCGCCCTTGGGAGAGCAGTGCCTTGACGGTTTGGCCCAGCGGGGCATCGACCAGCGAAACCTGCAAGGAAGGGATATAGGTCTGCGGAAGGGCCTGAACTGGTGTCATGACGCCAGTGAATTTCGAGATCATAGTCATTGAAGCAGCCTTTGGTGAGCAATTTCGGTTGCTTAATGCTTCAACGATTACAGGGGGTTGCCGCAACGAAGCGCACGGACAGGTTCGCGCCTAATTCGAATACATTGCCACGCGAAGGAGAGGCCCTTTACCTCAACGTGCAGACGCGCCTATCCTTTCGGAGTAGGCCTCTAGCTGCTTTTCCTTGTTTAAGTTGCCTTTGAATTGTCACAAACCTTGATAATAGAGAAACATTCTAGACTTTTGGGTATGACGAAATGAAAGTTCTTATCGCTGACGACCACGATCTATTGCGGGATACATTGGTAATGTTCCTGCAAGGACAGGACGGTATGGAGACCTCTTCCGCCGGCACGCTTGACGACGCGATAAAGATTATCGAAGCCGAAGATCACTTTGATTTGGTCCTTCTTGATTACAACATGCCCGGCATGAATGGTCTGGAGGGGCTCCGCAGAGTTCTGGCGATGGACGCCTGTGAACGGGTGGCGCTGATCTCGGGTGAGGCCTCCAAGCAGATCGCGGAAGACGCGCTTGAGGCGGGGGCGGCTGGTTTCGTGCCCAAGTCGCTGCCCGCAAAATCACTGGTGAATGCCGTGAAGTTCATGGCCATGGGCGAGCAATACGCCCCGCTAGATTTTATGACCGCTGCAGAAGAGGCACCTAAGAACGCATTGGCCGACAAACTGACCAGTCGCGAATTGCAGGTTCTGGAGGGGCTGACGCAAGGCAAGTCGAACAAGGAAATTGCCCGCGACCTCGATATCACGGAGCCGACTGTGAAACTGCACGTCAAGACGCTGTACCGTAAGGTGGGCGCATCGAACCGTACCCAAGCGGCTCTGATCGCACGGGAAGCAGGCCTCTTCTGACCTATCCCAACGGATAGGGCAGGGCGCAAACGCCCCCTCAAACCCACCCAAAGCCCAAATGCTTGGGGCGACTGAAACGGATAGTCATCTGGTAAGGAGATTCCAGATGACGAGCATCACAGCGACAGATCAATCCGTATTGCCAACCAAACCAAAGCGCGGTTTCGCACGGCGCATCCTGATGGGTGGTGGCTTGGGCGACTGGAAGCGTATGCCGCGCTATGCCGCGACGGCCGTTTTGGGGGCGACGCTCATTTGGGCACCGCTGGTCGGCTACCTCAAGACGGCTCCTCTGTCATACCGGTCCACGACCTCGCTTATCCTCCCTGGCTCCGGTGCATCGGCCTCAATGAACCTCAATGGTATCGGGCAGGCGTCGTCTTATGCCAACTCCGCTTTTGCCAGCAACGCTGTCAGCCCGACCGAGACATATAAGCGTCTGTTGGGCGCTGACCGGATTGTCGATGCGGCAGCATTCTCCCTTGGGATCAGCCGCAGTGAATTGGGTGCGCCGCGTATCCGCCTTGTGGACCAGACAAGCCTGATCCACTTCGAGATGACAGGCGGTTCGCCTGCCGAAGCACAAGCACGCGGGAACGCATTGCTTCAGGCCTTTTTTGCCGAGGTGGATGCCCTGCGCGCGGACGAAGTAAGCACCCGCGAGGACAGCGGCACCGAAGCCCTGACCGAATACCGCGAGGCTGTCAGCCAAACCCGCGCCCGCATCGAAGCGCTGCAAACCACCAGCGGTCTGATGTCCGTTGAACAGTATGACACCCTTTTGGATCGCCATCTGACCCTAGAGGCCTTGATCCTTGATCGAATGGCAGGCGTGGCGGAACGTCGTGCAAGCGTCGCGGCCCTTGAGATGCAACTGGGGCTGAATGCGGAAGCAGCGGCCGCCACGTTGAAGCTGTTTGCCGACAGCGGATACCTGACCCTTCTGGACGAAATCGGCGACCTTGAGGTGGCGCTGTCAGACGCAAATTCCCTATATGGTCCGCGTCATCCAAAAGTCGAAGCGGCCCGCTATGCCCGCGACGAGGCCGCGGCGACCGCTTTGCGGCTGGCCGTACAGGTCACCGGGCTTGATCGCGCGACAATCGGTTCGTTGGATATCGCCCCACAAGGGGCACGGGCCGAATTGTTGTCGGAACTGGTGCGCAAGCAGGTTGAACTGAATGCCGCCGAAGAAGAGTGCGAAACGCTTAAGGCACAGCTGGTCGATGGCCAGCAGGAGCTGGACCGTCTGGCCCCCGCTGCGGCCGAGATGCAGGATTTGGAACGGGACTTTTCGGTCTCTGAAGCTGTGTTCGCGTCGGCTATCGCCCGCACGGAATCGAGCAAGTCGGATGTCTATGCCTCTTACCCGTTGGTGCAGGTCCTCGAAGATCCGTCCCTGCCGGAACGCCCCGCATCCCCCAATCGCAAGATTGCGATTGCTGCAGGCATTGCGGCGACCTTGATGATGCTAATTGGCCTGTCTCTGGGCTGGATCCGCAATGCGCTGTTGTCCCGTCTTCTGGTGAAGCCGAAAGCCGACTAATGACCGACATGAACCCCATAGAACGCGCGATCTACCGCGTGTTGGTCTGGACGTGGCCGCTTTATGGTCTCGGCGCGCTTTACGTGGTGGGGCCTGTGATCGCGTGGCTCCTCGGCGGGCTTGCTGTCCTGATCCTGTACCTTGGACCTGCCGTGCGCGAGGATATGCGCGCTGTGGGGACCATTCCACCTGTGGTTTGGGCATGGATTACGGGCATGTTTGTGCTGTTGGTGGCGCTATGGGTGGGGCACTTGGACTGGTCGCTTGGCACCAAACAGACCATCAAATCCTCGATTGGCTGGGCCAAAGGTTGGGCACTTCTGGCGCTGTTCCCGCTCGTGGGGGCCGTTTTGCCCATCCGCCGCTCCGTGCTGGCACGGGCGCAATGTGTGGTCGGCCTTTGGACGTTGGTGCTTGCCCCCGTTTTGTTGGCCGCACCCTATATCGGATTACCGGAGCGCATCTTCACCTCTCCTTTGAAGGCGATTGGCGGCCCGGGGCCTGAGTATTTCTCGGTTTATTTCTTCACGTGGGATCCGGCCAGTTGGACCCCGCGGTGGCAGTTTTATGCGCCTTGGTCCCCCTTTGCCGCCCTGCTTGGGGTCGTCATGGTTCTGTTTGCGCTCGAAGAGAAAGAGATCAAATGGCGTAGCATCGGGGTTGCAGCTGGGGTTTTGATGATCCTCGCGTCCAAGTCCCGCATGGGGCTGGTTGGGCTTGTTGCCTGCACGATCGGCCCGCGCATGATGCCACTGCTGTTGCGGGGCTGGGCATGGCAGGCGGTTTCGGCGTTGACCGCATCAATGGCGGTTTTTGGCGCGGCAGTTGCCACGGCGGCGATGGACGGTGTGGCCGCTTTCAAAGCCGCACGTGCAGACAGCACCCGTGTTCGCGAAACGTTGCAGCGCATCGCGCAGGAACGGTGGTACAATGATGCCTTCTGGTTTGGTCATGGCACCGTCCAGCCCGGCAGCCATGCCGTGGAATACATGCCCATCGGCAGCCATCACACGTGGTTCGGGCTGCTCTTTGTCAAAGGTCTGGTTGGTCTCCTTGCGCTTCTTGTTCCCTTTGTCTGGCAAACCGCGATGGCGCTGAAGGATGCTACTTTGGGGCCGCGGGGCAGGTTGCCACTGGGCATCATGATGACGCTGACGCTTTTGTCCTTTGGCGAGAACATCGAGATTGAGGCCTATCTTCTGTGGCCCGCCCTGATCGTTTTGGGAATTCATGCCCGCGAAATGCGTGACGGGCCGCAGCAAGACACCACCGGTGCGGCGCTGTCTTGAACCCATTACACGCGCGGCGATCAGTAGTCGCGCGGTGCGCCCTTGTCTGCCTGAACCACGAAATCAAGCTCGACGCGGTAGACCTCTCCTGCCGGATGGCTTTTCAGGGTTCCGTCCAGTTGCAGGGCAAAGGCCCGCATCAGCTGTCGTCCGAGACCCTTGGCCGGATCGGCGGGCGTTGTCTCTTGTCGGTCGGGCGAGATCGCATTTTCCAGCACAAGGCGGACGTGTCGCGCACCCTTGGACGCCAACCCGATTTTAAGGAAGCCATTGTCGGGATCAATGTATTGCAGGGCGTTGTTCAGGGCCTCTGAAACAAACATCGTAAGCGGCACAGCCTGATCCGGCAGGATCGGGATCGGCTGCATCTCAAGGCTGATGTCGATGCCTTGGGCGCGTGCGTCCGCAACCCTTCGGGATTGATCGATGAACTGCTGGATCAGCATGGACGCGTCAATCTTCGTCAGGTTCTCGGACTTGTAGAGTGTCTGGTGAACATTCGACAAACCAAGGATACGGTCCTGCACCTTTCCAAGCGAAAGGCGGGTTTCCTCTTCCGTGGCTTTCCGGATTTGCATGTTCATGATCGACGAAATGATTTGCAGGTTGTTTTTCACGCGGTGGTGGATTTCCTTCAGGAAAATCGACTTTTCACGCAGGCGATCGGCCTGTTCCATTTCGTCTTGCACGATGTCGCGTGCCATATCGGTGAAGGCGGTGTTCAACTCTGCAAGCTCAAGCGACATGTTGGATGCCGGCGCCTGCTGTGGCACGGTCCGGTTGAGGGCAAAGCGTTTCATGTCGGCGTTCAGGTCTTTGATGCGGTCGACAACGAAACGGTGGATCGCAAACCACGCCACCAGAAGACTGGCCAGCCACATCAGCGCCGGCAACACGATCGTCAGGACCGCAGGGGAGGCAAAGCCCGTTCCAATGGTATGCGGATTCCAAGTTCCGAGGGCATAAACGACGCCGGGAACGATCGTGACCACGGAATACACAAGGTCACGTCCGGACCGGCTTTGTGCTGTGTAGGTCCGGTCACGGTCCTGAGCGAGAGCGGCGAGATCAAGATCAAGGGGCAGCAGAGGATCGAGGCCACGCCGATCCGTGTGCGAAGACAGGATCTGACCGCTGCGATTGAAGGTGATCAGGCTGACCGGTTCCACACCGTCGGTGAAATCCGGTGCGGACTCCACATGATCCAGAGCGACGGATATGGCGATGAGGCCGTGCATTGCGCCCCCTTTGAAGTGAGGCTGGGTGATCACAAGGACGGGGATGCCGGATTCCTGTCCCTCAAACACGAGGTCTACGGAGGGGCGTGGGTGCTCCAGTGCTTCCTCAAGTCCTGGTGAATTGGAAAAGTCGATGATTTCACCCGATGAGGAACAGGGGCTGATGCCATCCATATTGATGTAACCAGTGAAGACGTAGCCCGTGTCGGCGGACAGGAAGCGGCGTAGCGTCGGCCCACATTGTTCGGGCGTTTCCCGCAGCAGGTCTATAGTATCGCCCATGGCCTTGGCCGCGCCGAAAGCCCGCTGGATCACCTGCCGCTCTCCGAATGCGGCCTGATCGGTCAAGGCCAGCAACGACAATTCCGCCCGAGCAGACATTTCCGCACCCAGACGCTGGCTCTGGACGACGCCGATCACCCCCAATGGCACCATCGCCACCGTAAGAAAGATCAAAATCCGCGCTGTGAGCCTTCGCGTAAAATTGACCTTCTCCGTCAACTCATCGCCCCGTTCACACGTGAAGTCACGACGGCCATTGTCGCAGGGTCTGTCAGTTCCATTGCAGTCTCGTCATCGAGATGCATAAGCTCGGCCAATCTTGCACGGCCTCTGTTGACCCGGCTTTTGATCGTGCCGACGGCGACTTCACATGTCTGGGCGGCTTCCTCGTAAGAGAACCCTTCTGCGCCGACGAGGATAAGAGCTTCGCGTTGTTCGTCGGGGAGCTCTTCGAATGACTTCAGAAAGTCTGTCAGTTGAAGCCGGCCATCATGATCGGGCTTTTGCGACAGCGTTTCGGTGAAGGTGCCATCAATATCAGAGACTTCCCGCTTCGCCTTGCGGCGGTTCGAATAATAGGTGTTCCGAAGGATGGTAAACAGCCACGCGCGCAGGTTCGTTCCGGGCTGGAAGGTATCAATCTTGGTCCAAGCCTTCACAAGCGTGTCCTGCACCATATCGTCGGCAATTGCGGCGTTCCGCGTGAGCGAGATGGCAAAGGCGCGCATTGCAGGAAGGTGGTCGACCAGTTCATCACGTGGGTCGGAACTGCTCATTCGTCGCCCTCGGAACTGCTGTGCGGGGCGGGGGAGTCTTGCGCCTTCAGTTGTGCCAAAAGATCCTTGAACCGGTCAGGAATGTCCTGTCCGGCCACATCATCATAGACCCGTTTCAGGTTCTGGTTGATGACATCGTCGTCGTTTGGGCTATCTTCATTTTTCGACATCAAAGAAGATGCTCCTGCGGTAGAAGTGAAAAAAATCTGCGTCCTCGTGGAACCAAACACGCGTTAAGGGGTTTGGTTCCATAAAAATGCAAAAAGGATCAAGAATATGTCGAAGAGCGACGATTTTACGGCTCAGGTCGGTGCCGAGGTGCCATTTCTACGGCGCTACGGGCGGGCGTTGACCGGCGCGCAATCGACGGGCGATGCATATGCCGCAGCTACACTTGAAGCGTTGCTGACGGAACGAAGCATTGCCGAAAATGCGTCTAGCGTGCGGGTTGGTTTGTTCAAGGCGTTCCATGTCATGTGGAAAAGCTCCGGCGCGCCAGTTGCTGATGAGGAGACGGGGATGCATGCCCAGGCTCAGAAGCATTTGGCAAAACTGACCAAAAACACACGCGAGGCGTTGTTGTTGTCAACGATCGAAGAGTTCACGATCCCAGAGGTGGCCGAAATTCTGCAAGTCCCTGAAAGCGAAGCAGAACAGCTTGTGTCTGTTGCGCGGGCCGAAATGGAAGACTCGATCTCAGGCCGCGTGATGATCATTGAAGACGAAGCAATTATTGCCATGGATCTTGAAACCGTGGTCGCTGAAATGGGCCACAAGATCACTGGTATCGCGCGGACCCGTGATGAGGCGACCAAGCTTGCCTCTGCCGAGCGTCCTGACCTGATCCTGTCGGATATTCAACTTGCGGACGACTCGTCCGGGATCGACGCTGTCAATGACATCCTCAAAGAGCATGGCGAGACGTCCATCATCTTTATTACGGCCTTCCCGGAACGGTTGTTGACCGGTGACAGGCCCGAGCCGGCGTTCCTGATCTCCAAGCCCTATTCCGAGGCACAGATCAAGTCGGCGGTCAGTCAGGCGATGTTCTTCCGGTCAACGGAACCGCTTCTGGCCTGATCCTTCGTTTCGTGCTTGGACCGATGCAGCGCGGAACCGTGCTGCATCCGGTTGAGCCGGTGTTAAGCAGAGATCTGCCTGACGGCTTCTGCCGTTCGGATCGCGACACAGACCCCCACCGGCGGCTCCGCATCTTAGGTATCAGTTGCCTGTGGATCGACCAGAGTGACAGGCCTGAACCGGCCATCTTCAAATTCCACCTTCGAGCGGACCCAAACGGTTCCGTCGGCATCGTCGTAAATGGCGACGTCCGTCCGGTCAGCTTCATTGATCCCGTACCCCAACAGGCGATACCCACCGCCTTTCTTGTGGCGGTGGGTGGGGTGCCATGGCGTGATGCCGAATGCAGGTGCTGGCGGTGTGGGCGGCGAGGCCTTCTGCGGTGGCTCGCCGCTGAACAGTCGTTTCAGGAAACTCATACGGACAGCACCGATCCTGTCACCGGATTCGGCCGATAGGTTGTGCAACCTTTGCAGCCGGCACGATAGGCGCTCCGGTACACTTCCTCAAAATCGGCAAAGCTGATGTCTTCGGGGCAATTGACCGTTTTCGAAATCCCGCTGTCGACCCATGCTTGGGCCGCGGCTTGCATGGTCACATGATCTTCGGGCGAAAGGTCTTGCGCGGTCACAAAGCTGTCCGGCAAAGGTGTGTCCGATCCGAAAATCTGCCCGTGGCGCCACACTGCATAGTCCATCACTTCCTCTTTCGTTTTCTCGCCCCCCGGCTGAGTGACAGTGCGGGTGTAGGACGTGGAAAAGATCGGCTCGATCCCCGATGAAACGTTGCCGGCAAACATCGAGATTGTTCCCGTCGGGGCAACCGTGGTCAATGTGCCATTGCGCAGCCCGTGCGTCCGGATTTCAGCCAAGACCTCCGGATCAAGGGAGCGGATGCTTGGCGCCTTGAGGTGTTTATGCACATTAAAGACGGGGAAAGCGCCTCGTTCTTCAGCGAGGCGGGCGGAGGCAAGATAGGCCGCGTTCTGGATGCTCTGCATCCATGTACCCAACAGGAAGACGGCCTTGGACGATCCGTACTTGGCCCCGAGCATGGCAATGGCGTCCGCGACACCAGTAACTCCGATCCCGATACGCCGTTGCCGTTGTGCTTGATTGCGTTGCTCAGGAAGGGCGAAACGCGAGACATCGAGCGCGTTGTCCAACATCCGCACTGCAATCGCAGTCAGTTCCCGCAATTGCCCCATGTCCATCCGTGCCGAGGCCGTGAAAGGGGCCTCGACCAATTGGGCAAGGTTGATTGACGCCAGCGGACATGTGCCAAAGGGGGGCAGGGGCTGTTCGGCGCAGGAGTTTGTCGCGGATATCGTTTCCAGATACCCTAGCGGGTTGGCGTCGTTGATCCTGTCGATGAACAGGACGCCAGGTTCGGCCGTAGCGTATGTCTGTTTCATGATCGCAGTCCACAGATCACGCGCGCGCAGGCGGCGCATGACCTCTCCATTCCAGACAAGATCCCACGGGGTGTCGTCCTCGACGGCCTTCATGAAGGCGTCCGTGACCATGACGGAGAGGTTGAAATTGCGCAGTCGCGTCCGGTCTGACTTCGCCATGACAAAGGCTTCCACATCGGGGTGATCGCACCGCAGCGTGGCCATCATTGCGCCGCGCCCCATACCGGTGACCAACATCTTGCAGGTGGCGTCGAAGATATCCATCGCAGCGAGCGGGCCCGCAGCGGGACAATCGAGTCCGCGGACTTCGGTGCCGGAGGGACGTAGTGTCGAGAAGTCGAAGCCGATGCCGCCCCCCATCTGCATTGTCAGCGCCGCATCGCTGAGTGTTTGCATGATGCCGGAAACGGAGTCCGGAATGGTCCGCATGACAAAGGTGTTCGACAACGTCACATTGCGGGCCGTGCCGCTCCCGGCCAAAATGCGGCCCGCAGGCAGCAACTTGAATTCCGACATGGCGGACAGAAATGTCGCCTCGACAATGGATCGCGTTTCATCGGGCTCAGGTGCGGCCAATCCCCGCGCAACACGCCGAAACGTATCGTCGATCGTTTTGTCGATATCGACGCCCTGCGATCTATACCTATATTTAGAATTCCAGATTTGCTCCGCAATTGGTTGCGAAAAGGCAAATGGCGCTTTTCGCGCGTAGTTCACTTCCATCATCTCACGCCCACCCAGGTTTCGTTGATTAACTTTCTATTAACGACCTATGTTAAGATTTCGTTAATTCGACGATGGAAATGGTTAATTGGTTAACAGTGCCTTCGAGCGCAAAACAGCTCGCGCGAATTTGTTTTTCTGCGGATTCATCTTCATTTTTATCCATCCTCTGCTGGACATGTTAGGGCGGCCTTAACGGGCCGTGGGTAGATGTCTTCGCGGGGCACTCGGAACGGGAGAAATCTATGAATAAGTTGTATGCGTGTTTGGGGTCTGGAAATTGTATGAAGCCTTGGTTGGCCATGAATCAACTCGGGGTCGAATTTGAATTAACTCTTATTGATGTCCTGTCGGGAGAACAGAAATCCAACGACTTTCTTTCAGTCAATCCATTGGGCGTTGTGCCCTTTTTCGTGACATCCGAAGGTCAGGGGATTGGCGAAAGCAACGCAATCCTTTGGTATCTGGCCGAAGGTACGGATCTGATGCCGCAATCACCCGCAGAACGAGCCGAAGCGTTGCAATGGATGTTTTTTGAGCAATCTAAGTTGGAGCCGTTCATTTCACCCGCGCGGTTTTTCACGACAATTTTGCCGACCATGCGTGAGGAACGGGCGGAGGACATTGCGAATTGGCAGGCCGCAGCGCGTCCGGGCTTGGCGCGGCTCGATGCACATCTGTCATACAACCAGTTTGTACTGGCGTCCGGCTACTCCGTCGCAGACATTGCTCTGTTCGGATATGTTCATGTCATGGAAGAAGCTGGTCTGGACCCTCAGCTGACACCGCATGTGACGCGGTGGATCAATGATGTAGCAAACACCAAAGGGTTTGCGCCGCTGTCACACCTGGGTCAGAACGTACGGGTGGCGGCCTGATTTGATTTGGCTACGCTCGCCTCTAGGTAGAGGATCAATGCAATGAAACAGACGATGGCACAAACACTGGCGCTTGATCAAACCTCCCCGACAACAGTCGGGGGGGAGTTCGATTTTGCGTACCGGTTGGACACCGCGTTGTGGGTATTTGATATCGACCATGCGCGGATCCTGAATGCCAATGCGGCTGCTTGTGAACTTTGGGCTGCCAAGGATGAGGAAGAGCTTCGCGCAAGGGAATTTGCGTCGACCATGTCGACATCCGTCTCGAATCGCCTGCGCCAGTATCAGACGGATTTTTCCAATTCGGATCAAAAGTTTACGGAGCTTTGGACGCTTTATCCCAACGGAGTGCCCAACAGCGTCATGGTGATTTTCAAGCGCTTCGTTTTGCCAGATCAACGCATGGCGATGTTGTGCGAAGCGGTTGGCAATTCGGTCGAACAGGCTGATAATGTCCGCAGTGCCGAAGCGTTGCTGCACACGGACGTCCTTATCTCGTTGTTCAACCGCTCCGGCCCCTCCCTCTATCTCAATCCTGCAGCGCGTAATGCTTTCTTGGGAAATACCGTCGACCTTTCCGACTTGTTTGAAAACCAGCAGGACTGCCAGAGAATTCTCCGACAGGTTGATCAAACGGGCGAGATGCGACTTGTGACAAAGCTGCGGACCGCACATGGGGTCCGTTGGTTTGATTTGACTGTCAAAAACTGTTTGGATGCTGCCACAGGCGATCCAGCGCTGCTTCTGACATGCATCGATGTCAGCGAGTTGAAGGAAGCCCGCGATACCGCGCGGCACCTTGCCGACCGCGATCAACTGACCAATCTTTACAACAGGTCGTTCCTGCAAAGCCATCTGGCATGGCTTGAGGAACGGCATGCGGCCGAGGGGTGCGCCATCGTTTTTTTCGATGTGGACCGGTTCAAACAGATCAACGACCGCTATGGTCATGAGGCGGGCGATGCTGTGCTGCGCAACATTGCCATCCGTGCGCGCGCCGTCCTTAACCCTGAGGATATGATTGCGCGCTTGGGCGGGGACGAATTTGTCGTGGTGATTGAGGGTAAGGATAGTACGGCGGATATCGAAGACCGGATCGACCGCATTCGCAGGGCAATCGCAAAACCGATGGTCTACGACCAGACCCGATTTGACGTGACCGTGAGTGTCGGCGTCGCCCGCTACGGAGATGACACCGATTCCTTTTCGGATGTGCTGCGTCAGGCGGATATTGCACTTTACGTGTCCAAGCAGGGTGGGCGGAATAAGGTTACGGTCTTTGACGTGGAAATGGGCGACGCGGTTGCGGCCCGCGACCGGCTTGAGATTGAGTTGAAGGAGGCCGTCGCCCAGAATCAGTTTGTTCTTTATTTCCAACCCCGCCTCAATATTGAGTCCCGTGAGATCGTCGGTGTCGAAGGCCTCGTGCGGTGGAACCATCCGACGCGGGGCATCGTGATGCCCAATGACTTCATTCCGGTATGCGAGGAGACCGGTCTTATCGACGATTTGGGACGGATTGTTCTGGAGCAGGGTTGCAAGCAGGCCATCGAATGGCACAAAGCGGGCCGCAGGCTGAATGTCTCACTCAACGTATCGCCGCGCCAATTCTCGGACCCCCAGTTCCTTGATACGTTGCGCGCGATTGCGTCTCAGGACGGTTTCCCGTCTGGACAGATTGAATTGGAAATCACTGAGAACGTGCTGATTGGGGACGATCAATTGATTGCCGAAAAGCTAAAGGCCATAACGGCAATGGGCTATGGTGTGGCCATTGACGATTTCGGCACGGGCTATTCGAACCTTGCCTATATCTCTCGGTTTCCACTGACCTGTATCAAGATCGACCGGTCTTTCATCCAGCAATTGCCCGAGACCGGACCTCTTGTGCAATTGATCCTGACCTTGGGGGAACAGATCGGCGCGTGTGTTGTCTCCGAAGGTGTTGAGACGGTCGAACAGCTGAACTGGCTGAATGATCGGGCTTGCGCCGAGGCGCAGGGGTACCTGATCACGCGCCCGATGCCCGCCAGTGAATTATCCGAATTCATCAAGGAATTCCCGGAATCCGAGGTGGCACAGGCGCTGGCCGGCTAGGTGCCACGACCCGACATTCCGGTTTTTTCTCGACAGACCCGTTGCAGATGGTGCAGACAAATTGCTTAACGCAATGTCGCAAACCGGGGGCTAAAGTGGCGGGAAACAGGGTCAAGAATATGGAGGAGTTTGCCTCGCTC
The DNA here is from genome assembly GCA_020628265.1 of Pseudooctadecabacter sp. Taxonomy (GTDB): domain Bacteria; phylum Pseudomonadota; class Alphaproteobacteria; order Rhodobacterales; family Rhodobacteraceae; genus Octadecabacter. Next base: position 32,450 of record JAHDFG010000001.1, read on the forward strand.
AGCGGCATCTCGCGCCCGACCCTGTCGAAGTACTTTCACGACCCTGAAAGCGTGCGGCACACCACACGTGACCGTATCGAAAAAGCGCTGGAGGAGCACGACTACCAGCCAAACATCTACGCGATGAACCAGAACCGCCGCACGACGAACCACATAGGGATTGTCGTGCCGTTTCTGGCAGACCCCTTCTTTGCCGAGATCGCTCGAAATCTGGAACAGCGGTGTATCGCTGCGGGCTTTTCGCCCATCTTGTTCAGTTCGCACGGCGCACCCGACCTTGAAGTGAATATTCTGGACAGCCTTCGGTCGCAGAAGCCCGCGGGGGTGCTGATGGCGCCGCTGGGACGGGCATCGGACAAGGCCCATATCGAACGTTTCTCAAGGGATATTCCGACGGTACTGTTTGACAGCAGCATCGGGGGTTTGGGGGCCGCATTTGTCGGCATGGACAACGGACAGTCCATGCGCATGCTCGTGGATTACCTCTGTGACACAGGCACCGCACCGCAATTTTTCGAGATGGAAACCGCCGTCAACCCGAACGTAAACCGACGTCGGAACGCCTATCTGGCGGCAATGGAGGCCCGTGGTGAACCAGCTTCGATTGTAAAGATCGAAGGTGATGGATGGGACTTTGAAGAGATTGGCCGCCGTGGTGGTCATGCGGCTTTCGACGCCGGCCAGTTCAAATCCGGCACGATCCTGTGTTCCAACGATCGTCTGGCCATCGGTCTGCTGTCGGCAGCGTTTCAGCGTGGATTGAGGGTCGGAAGGGGCGAGGGGGCCGATATCCGCGTGGCGGGCCACGACGACCACCCGTTCTCAAAATTCACATGCCCGGCGCTGACAACGGTGTCACAGGACTATGACCGGATTTCCGGCAAGAGCCTCGATATACTTTTGGGGCTCATGGATTCGGATGACCGGTTGTCACAACGGCAAGAAGTGCTGTTTGACGGTATCCTGATCAAACGCGAGTCCGCCTGATTTCCAACGGAAATTTACGCGCGTAAAAAATTTGTTGACGCGCGTAAACTTTCTGACGCAAGGTTACGTCAGTTAGTTCATCTACCAGGGAGGAAATTAGATGAAACTCAAGAGCGCACTCCGTGCGGCGACCGCACTTACGGTATTGGCCGGTGCGGCCCAGGCCCAAGAGCTCACGATCGCAATCGTGAACAACGGCCACATGATCAACATGCAGACCGTTGCTGAAGCTTACACCGAAGAAACCGGCGTCGCCCTCAACTGGGTGTCTCTGGAAGAAGGCGTTCTGCGCGAGCAGGTTACGTCCGACACCGCAACCGGTGGTGGTCAGTACGACATCATCAACATTGGTATGCAGGAAGCTCCGATCTGGGGTCAGGCTGGCTGGATCGAGCCGCTGAACTTCAGCGACGACTACGACGTGGAAGACATTCTGCCCGCGATGCGCGCAGGTCTGTCCTACGAAGGCACGCTTTACGCAGCACCCTTCTACGGCGAAAGCTCCATGGTGATGTATCGCGGTGATCTGGCCGATGCGGCTGGTGTGACCATTGCGGACAACGACAGCTGGGAAAACGTTAAGGCAGCGGCTGCTGCGATGCACGATCCCGACAACGGCGTTTACGGCGCATGCTTGCGCGGCAAGCCCGGTTGGGGCGACAACGGCGCATTCATCACGACCGTTGCAAACTCCTTTGGCGCGGCTTGGTTTGACGCCGACATGCGTCCGCAGCTTGACAGCGAAGAGTGGAACAATGCCGTTTCCTTCTACGTAGACCTGCTGCAGTCCTACGGTCCTCCGGGATCCGAAGGGAACTCCTTCAACGAAATCCTCGCTCTGTACAATGAAGACAAGTGCGGCCTGTGGATCGACGCCACGATCGCTGCATCCTTCCTTGAGAACGAGAACGTCCGTTACGCACAGTCCCCGAACGCTGGCAACCCTGTTGGCGCGAACTGGCTGTGGGCGTGGGCCTTCGCAATCCCTGCGGGTTCCCCCAACGCTGAAGCCGCTCAGGACTTCATCGAGTGGGCGACCTCCAAAGACTACGTTCAGGCCGTGGGCAACCACCCCGAATTCGGCTGGGGCTCCGTTCCCACCGGTCAGCGTGCCTCTACCTACGAGATCCCTGAATTCCAGGCTGTCGCAGGTTTCGCAGAAGCTGAACTTGCTGCAATCGACAGCGCAGCACCTGAAGCAACCGAGCTGAAGCCTTACGTTGGCGTCCAGTTCGTGGCGATCCCGGAATTCCCGGAAATCGGTTCTGCCTTCGGTCAGGAAATGGCTGCGGCCCTTTCCGGTGCGAAGACGGTTGAAGAAGCACTGGCCGATGCACAGGCTGCTGCAGACGCAATCATGCAGGAAGCTGGCTACTACTAAGCCAAACTCCCAGTGGGGATCCGGCCTTACGGTCGGGTCCCTCACGCAAAGTTTGATCGTCGCGTGATCTACCAGATATCGTAAATCTTACATCCGCGACGCCCGCCCAATCGAAATGCAGACACGTGTCGCGCCCTTTCACTTGAGTTGAGAGCCGAGAAAGCTATGGCCAATCGCACCATCCCTCGCTTGCTACAGACCCCCGCAGTCCTGCTGCTGTTGTTCTGGATGCTTGTTCCGCTGAGCATGACGCTCTTTTTCTCGTTTATTCGCTACGTGCTGAACAGCTTGCGTCGGCCGGAATGGACGACACCGTCGATCGAAAACTGGCGCGGTTTCGGAAACTACCAATTTGTCTGGAACCAGGATTCCTTTTGGCTCGCGATCCAGAACTCGCTGTTGATCGTGTGCTCCATCCTTTTCCTGACCGTGTCGCTTGGCGTGCTGATCGCGGTACTGATCAACCGGACCTTCCCGGGGCGCGGGATTGTGCGTGTCCTCCTGATCTCGCCCTTCTTTGTGATGCCGGCCGTGAACGCGGTTCTGTGGATCAACATGATCCTTGATCCGGTTCTGGGCCTGCAAGGCATCGCCGTGAACGGTATCAATGACTTTATCGACGGCATGCGCACAGCGCCGGTCCTAGGCGGGTTCTTCTCGCTCTGGCCTGAATTTGAACCGATCTCGTTCCGCGCCACGCAAACCTCCGCCTATGCGGTCATCATGATGGTGACGTGGCAGTGGACGCCCTTTGCAGTCCTGATCTTCATGACGTCCCTGCAGTCCGAGGACCAGCAGCAGAAAGAAGCGGCCATTCTGGACGGGGCAGGGGCATGGAACCAGTTCCGGTTCCTGACACTGCCACACCTCGCACGACCGATCGCGATTGTCGTGATGATCCAGGCGATTTTCCACCTCAGCCTCTATGCAGAGATCGAGATCGTCAGCCGCGGCAACGGCAACAAGAACCTGCCCTATTACATCGGGGAACTGGTCAACAATAACATCGGTGCGGCCTCTGCCACGGGTATCTTTGCCGTCATCCTCGCAAACATCGTCGCCATCTTCCTGCTTCGGATGATCGGCAAGACGTTGATGGAGTAATCAGACATGGCCATCGTTGCACAACATACCAAATTCTCGAAGATCGCATGGCCCGTGCTGGCCTGGGTCGTTGCCCTGATCTTCTTCTTTCCAATCGCCTACATGGTCCTGACCAGCTTCAAGACGGACGCGGATGCGGTGAAGCCGGAGTTCCTGTTCAGCTTCACGCCGACGCTGGAAAACTACGCGAACATGACGGACAACTATGACTACTGGCGGTTTGCCCGCAACTCGGTCATCACCTCCGTCTTCGCGACGATCTTCACGCTGGTGGTTGCGATCCCGTGTTCCTATGCCATGGCATTCAACCCCAGCCGTGGGACCAAGGACATCCTGATGTGGATGCTGTCGACCAAGATGCTGCCAGCGGCCGCAGTGCTTTACCCGATGATCTTCATGACCAAGGCGGCGGGACTCTATGACACGCACTTCTTGATCGTGATGGTGCTGAGCCTGATCAACTTGCCAATCGCCATCTGGATGCTGTTCACCTACTTCAAGGACATCCCCAAGGACATCATCGAAGCAGGACAGATGGACGGCCTGAACACTTGGGGCGAAGTCCGCGAGATCCTGATCCCGCTGGCTTGGGGCGGCATCGCGTCGACGGCCCTGCTGGTCTTCATCTTCTGCTGGAACGAAGCCTACTGGACCGTGCGTTTGACCACCACGGAAGCGGCCACGCTCTCCAAACTTATCGAAGGCAACCGCGCACCGGAGGGGCTGTTCTTTGGCCGCCTGTCGGCCGTGTCCACCGCCGCCGTCGGCCCGATCGTGGTGCTGGGGTGGTTCTGCCAGAAACAACTCGTCCAAGGCCTGACCTTCGGCGCCGTGAAATAACGCGCAGCTGCGCACAGAGGAATACGAAATGGGACAGATCAAACTCAATCAAGTCACCAAGAGTTTTGGCGACGTCGAAGTCATCCCCCCGCTGGATCTGACGATCGAAGATGGTGAATTCGCGGTCTTCGTCGGCCCGTCCGGCTGTGGTAAATCCACACTTCTGCGTCTGATTGCAGGGCTTGAGGACTGCACGTCCGGCGACATCGTCATCGACGATGAAAACGTCACACAGGTACCGCCCAGCAAACGTGGTCTGGCGATGGTGTTCCAGTCCTACGCCCTTTACCCGCATATGTCGGTGCGCAAGAACATCGCCTTCCCGCTGCGGATGGAAAAGATGGATCAGGCCGAGATCGACAAGAAGGTCGAGGCCGCGGCGACCTCTTTGAACCTGATGGATTATCTGGACCGCAAGCCGGGCCAGCTGTCCGGTGGTCAGCGTCAGCGTGTTGCTATCGGCCGCGCGATTGTCCGTAACCCCTCCGCCTTCCTGTTCGACGAACCGCTGTCGAACCTTGATGCCGCACTGCGCGTCGGCATGCGGATGGAAATTCTGGAACTGCACGCCAAGCTGCAGACCACGATGATCTACGTGACCCACGATCAGGTCGAAGCCATGACCATGGCCGACAAAATCGTTGTGTTGCAGGCCGGTGTGATTGAACAGGTCGGCTCGCCTTTGGAACTGTACCGCAAGCCACGTAACCTCTTTGTGGCCGGCTTTATCGGCTCCCCCAAGATGAACCTGATCGGGGGCGATATTGCCAAGCAGCACGGGGCCGAAACCATCGGTATCCGTCCTGAACACATCGACGTGGTGGCGTCTGGGGGGATGTGGGAAGGCACCGTCGGCGTGTCCGAACACCTCGGGTCCGACACGTTCATGCATGTCCATGTAGACGGGATCGAAGACAGCCTGACAGTACGTTCTATCGGAGACATTGCTGTGAAGCACGGGGACAAGGTGCAACTGACGCCGCGTGCGGATGAAATCCACAAGTTTGGCGCGGATGGGCTGCGGATCGAATGACACGGCTGACGGGTAAGACGGCCCTGATCACGGGGGCAGCGCGGGGGATTGGTCGCG
>JAHDFG010000113.1:0-1545 GCA_020628265.1 Pseudooctadecabacter sp.
GCGTCCACGCGGGTGGTCCGCCCGGGCGTGTTGATGTTTTCGACCTCGATTTTGTCAGACATGGCTGTGCGCTCCTGAAGGGGAGCATAGACATTAATCGCCATTCGACAAAGCAGGGCATCAGGCGTAAGGCGGTGTCATGCAAACTGTGACTTTGAACGACGCCCGTCATCTTCCGGTATGGCGCAGGCCCGTGACGCTGCTGTTCCTGATGGCAGCGGCGATGCCGATTGCCTTTTCGACGTGGTCGGCGCTGCTTAATAACTTTGTGATCGAGGTCGCGAATTTTGATGGCTCGGACATCGGCTGGCTGCATACGGTGCGGGAAATTCCGGGCTTCTTTGCCATTGGTGTGATTGTCCTGTTGATGCTGTTTCGCGAACAGGTGCTGGGGCTGGTGTCCCTGATCCTGTTGGGCGTGGCGACGGCGTTGACGGCGCAGTTTCCGTCGATGGGCGGCATCCTGACGATCACGATGTTGAGTTCGATCGGCTTTCATTACTACGAGACAGTGAACCAGTCGCTGCAGTTGCAGTGGATCGACAAGGCGCGTGCGCCGCAGACACTGGGCTGGATCATTGCCGCGGGATCGGGGGCCACCTTCCTTGCCTATGTGCTGATCGTGCTGACGTGGGAGGCGCTGGGCCTGTCCTATTCCATCGTTTACTGGGTGTCGGGCGGGATCACGGCGGCGATCGGGGTGTTTTGCCTGCTGGCCTATCCGCAGTTTGAAAGCCCCAACCCCCAACGCAAACAGTTCATACTGCGCAAGCGCTACTGGCTTTACTACGCGCTGCAGTTCATGTCCGGCGCGCGGCGGCAGATTTTCGTGGTCTTTGCCGGCTTCATGATGGTCGAGAAGTTCGGCTTCGCCGTGCATGAGATCACGTCGCTGTTCCTGATCACGCTGGTGGCCAACATGGTCACGGCGCCCTTCGTGGGCAAAGCGGTGGGCGTCTTTGGCGAACGCAATGCGCTGGTGTTTGAATATGTGGGCCTGGCCACGATCTTTTTCCTCTATGGCGGGCTTTACTATTTCGGCTGGGGGGTCGTTCTGGCGGCAGCCCTTTATGTGTTCAACAATATCTTCTTCAGCCTCGCCTTGGCGATTAAGACCTACTTTCAGAAGATTGCCGATCCGGGTGATATCGCGCCCACGGCAGCTGTGGCCTTTACGATCAACCATATCGCGGCGGTGTTCCTGCCTGCACTGTTGGGATATCTGTGGCTGACCTCACCTGGTTTGGTGTTTCTGGCGGCGACCGGCATGGCATTGGTGTCGCTTGGGCTGTCGCTGTTGATCCCGCGCCATCCCGAGCCCGGAAACGAGACTATTTTTGCGCGAGGGTCCCTTGCGCCAGCGGAGTAAGACATGACGACATGGACGGCACTGACCACGCTTGCGGGGAAACCTGCGGCGGATGCCCTTGGGGCGGCGATGGAGCGGATGGAACCGGAGCCCACGGGCGTAGGCGTGTTCGAGGTCGAGGATGACAGCGGGCTGTGGGAAGTCGGTGGCTATTTCGAGGGCGCACCGGATGAGGC
>JAHDFG010000113.1:1645-6908 GCA_020628265.1 Pseudooctadecabacter sp.
ATGACAGCGGGCTGTGGGAAGTCGGTGGCTATTTCGAGGGCGCACCGGATGAGGCGGCGCTGGCGTTGCTGGCGGCCACGTTTGGCGCACGCCCCTTTGCTGTGTCGGAAGTGCCGGAGACCGATTGGGTCGCCCACGTGCGGCGTGAGTTGGCACCGGTCGAGGCCGGGCGGTTCTTTGTTTATGGCACCCATGACGCGGACAAGCTGCCCGAGGGTCGGGTGGGCCTGTTGATTGATGCGGCCATGGCCTTTGGCACAGGGCACCACGGCACAACGCTGGGGTGTCTGCGGGCGTTTGATCAGTTGCTGGATGCGGGCCAGACCTTTGATGCGGTGGCCGATATCGGGTGCGGGACGGCGGTTCTGGCCATGGCGGCGGCGCGGACGACGACGGCCAAGGTGATTGCATCGGACATTGATCCCGTGGCCGTGGATGTGGCCGAGGCCAATCTGGCCGCCAACGGCATGGCGGGGGCTGTGTCTTGCGTGGTGGCAGCAGGCTTTGACGCACCGGACCTTGCCGAGGCCGGTCCCTATGACCTGATCTTTGCCAACATCCTGAAAGGGCCGCTGATCATGCTGGCGCCGGACATGGCGGCCAACATCAAGCCGGCCGGACATGTGATTCTATCGGGGATTCTGAACGAGCAGGCCGACGAGGTGATCGCGGTTTATGCACGATCCGGCTTCAATCTGGTCCAGCGTCAGGAGATTGTTGACTGGACGACGCTGACCCTGCGTCAAGAACCATAGTTAAACCGCATTTACCGCCGTTTTTGCCTGAATTTGAAGGGTTTGCCACAATTTTGCCCCAATCCGACGTCATTTTTGAGACTGTTCGGTGGGGGCCGAGTTTATAGGCTGTTGAATGACGATTGACGCTTCCCTGAATGCCCGCTTGCGCCGTGTTGTGCGCAATCATGACCGCATGAAGCACAAAGGTGTTGTGCACCGCGTGGGCCGCGACGGCCTGATCCGCACCCGCCCCCGACTGTTCCGCCGGAGCTTTCCTTTGCGGGGCGCGATTGTGGTCGGGATTTTGTTTTTCCTGTTCAAGGCGATCATGTTTGCCCAGATGGGAGCCGGCAATTACGCGTTGAAATTGGAAGAGCTGCGGAACGGGTCGCAGGTTGAACAGATCGGTGCGCTGCTGATGCAGGAAGACCCTGTCACGATTGCCGTGGCTGATTTCATCAAGCCCTACGTGTTTGAACGTTAAGAGTGCAAGCGCCCCGGCCTCGGGCGCGGTTGTTTCCCCTCCTTAAGACAAAGGCCGCGTCCCATGTCGGGACGCGGCCTTTGCTGTTTTGGTCTGTGGTGCCGACAGACCCCGCGCTTAGCGGATCAGATCACCATTTGCGATGGCTTCGATGTCACCGCGGACCAGACCGATATCGTCGAGTTCACGGTTGCTCAGTTTATTGAGCGAATTGCGGGTCATGCGGCGGTCGTTCCATGCGGCGAGCGCACCGATGAGAGAAGAGAGGGTGTAGCCGGACTTGGGTGCGGCGGAACGGAAATCGATGGCGGCCATTGTGTGTACTCCTGTTTGGGGCGGGCGCCGTGGAGGGAAAATCTTGGTGAGGCGCAGGTAGACATTTGGGCGCGGTCACACCAGTGTCTTTTGTTCATGGGTGATATGCGTTTTCTGCATGGCGGAAAGTGACGCTAAGGCACTGTTAAGAATTGGGAAAATCTTGATCCGAAAAGGTCGAAAACAGACTTCGGGGTGACGTTTTCGGGCGACATTTCCGGCGCGTTGGGCGTTGGGCCCATTGAAGGGGCTAGGCGCGTGTTCGCCTTTTGTGCTATCGCTTCGTCAACAAGAACAAAGGGCGAGGGCGGTCATGCGTGTTTTGGGCATTGATCCAGGGTTACGGGCCATGGGCTGGGGCGTGATCGACGTGGACGGATCGCGGCTGCGACATGTGGCCAATGGGGTCTGCACCTCGGCCTCGGGGGATCTTGCGTCCCGTCTTGTGGCTTTGCATGACCAGTTGGAAGATGTGGTGGCAGAATACGGCCCGCAAGCGGCTGCGGTGGAGCAGACATTCGTGAACATGAACGGGGCCGCGACGCTGAAGCTGGGGCAGGCGCGCGGGATCGCGATGCTGGTGCCGGCGCGGGCGGGCTTGGCCGTGGGGGAATATGCACCCAACAAGATCAAGAAGGCTGTGGTTGGCGTGGGTCACGCGGATAAGGATCAGGTGGCCCATATGGTGAAGCTGCAACTGCCCGGTGTCGAACTGTCGGGGCCGGATGCCACGGATGCCTTGGCGATCGCCATTTGTCATGCTCATCATTTGCAGTCGGCGCAGGCAACGGCACGGGTGTCGGCATGATCGGGCGCGTTGCGGGGCGGCTGGAGTACAAGGCCGCGGATCATGTGCTGATTGACGTGAAGGGTGTGGGCTACGTGGTCTACGTCAGCGACCGCGTCATGGCGTCCTTGCCCGGTCCGGGAGAGGCGGTTGCGCTTTATACCGATCTGCTGGTGCGCGAGGATTTGCTGCAGTTGTTCGGGTTCTCCACCCTTGTGGAAAAGGAGTGGCACCGGCTGCTGATGTCCGTGCAGGGGATCGGCGCCAAGGCGTCGATGGCAATCCTTGGGGCGCTGGGCGCAGACGGGGTCAGCCGTGCGATTGCACTGGGCGATTGGGCGGCTGTGGCCACGGCAAAAGGCGTGGGGCCGAAGACGGCCAAGAAAGCTATTCTGGAGTTGAAGGACAAGGCGCACAGCGTGATGGCGATGGCCGGAACTGCGCCAATGTCTGGTACAGGGGCGGGCGGGGGAGCGTCCGCTGACGCGGACGCCGTCCTTGAGGATGTCGTGGAGCCTGTCGTGGCCGCTGCACCTGTGGATGGGGCCGCACAGGCCGACGCTTTGTCCGCCTTGGGGAATTTGGGCTATGGTCCGTCCGAGGCCGCGTCGGCGGTCGCGCAGGCTGCGGGCGAGAATGAGGGGGCTGACGCCTCAACGCTAATTCGGGCCGCGTTGAAACTGTTGGCACCGAAGGGATGAGGGGCGGCTCATCCGCCCTGACGGGCGTCTTCGCTGGGGGAGTGGGATATGTCTGAGACCGTTGTGCAGCCGGAGCGGCAGCCTGAGGACAATGATCGCGCCTTGCGTCCACAGTTGCTGGATGAGTTCATCGGGCAAGCGGAGGCGCGGGCCAATCTGAAGGTGTTCATCGAAAGCGCCAAGCGGCGCGGTGAGGCGATGGATCACACGTTGTTCCATGGCCCCCCCGGTTTGGGGAAGACCACGCTGGCGCAGATCATGGCGCGGGAGTTGGGCGTCGGTTTTCGTATGACCTCCGGACCTGTGCTGGCCAAGGCCGGTGATCTTGCGGCGATCCTGACCAATCTGGAAGCGCGGGATGTCTTGTTTATCGATGAAATCCACCGTTTGAATCCAGCCGTGGAAGAGGTGCTGTATCCCGCCTTGGAGGATTTCGAGCTGGATTTGGTGATTGGTGAGGGGCCTGCCGCGCGGACTGTGCGGATCGAGCTGCAGCCCTTTACGTTGATCGGGGCCACCACGCGGATGGGATTGCTTACGACGCCGCTCCGTGACCGATTCGGCATCCCCACGCGGTTGCAGTTCTACACGGTGCCTGAATTGCACGATATTGTCAGTCGCGGCGCGCGTCTGATGGGGGCACCGGCCACGGATGGCGGCGCGGAAGAGATCGCGCGGCGGGCGCGGGGCACGCCGCGGATCGCGGGGCGGTTGCTGCGGCGGGTTGTGGATTTTGCCGTGGTCGAGGGCGACGGGACGGTAAGCCAGGAGATCGCGGACCGTGCCTTGACCCGTTTGGGTGTGGATCATCTGGGGCTGGATGGGGCCGACCGGCGGTACCTGCGGCTTATCGCGGAGAATTATCAGGGCGGACCTGTCGGGATCGAGACCTTGTCGGCGGCCTTGAGTGAGAGCCGAGATGCGCTGGAAGAAGTGATCGAGCCATACTTGCTGCAGCAGGGGCTGATCCAACGCACGCCGCGCGGGCGGATGCTGGCGCAGAAGGCTTGGACGCATTTGGGTATGGCGGCGCCCAAGGGGCAGACCGATTTATTTGGGTGAGAGCGGCCCTCCGGGGGGAGTTGTATTTGCCAAGATGAAGCAGGGGGTTTCGCGTACGGTCTAATGTCGTATTGAGGGCACCATGATGGATCAAAGCGAGATTGGGGCGCTGTTTACGCGCACGGATGGCAGTTACCTTTGCGCGCGGTGGGGGCGGCCCATTGTGCCGGTGATCTTTGGCGTCGAAGACCAGACCATCGGCGTGCTCAAGGGCGCGTTTGAGGCGGTTTGCGCCTTGGCCGGTCATCAGATGGCCGAGACGGACCCTGAGTTGGGCGTCAACGTCATGATGTTTTTCTGCCGCGACTGGGATGAGCTGACGGCCGTGCGCGATCTGGACCGGTTGGTGCCTGAGTTGCGCGAGCTGGTGGGGCGGCTGATTAAGGCGGATGCCAACCAGTACCGGATTTTCCGCTTTGACGAGGATGGCGCCATTCGGGCTTGTTTCATTTTCTTGCGGATGGATGCGCAGTTGGAACAGGTGCCAGCAGATACTTTGGCGCTGTCTCAGGCGGTGCAATCCATCGTGCTGTGGTCCGATGCGGCATTTCGTGAGGCCTCTCCGCTGGCTTTAGTGGGCGGGAATGCAGTGCTGCGGCCCGACATCGCGGCGGTGATCCGCGGGGTGTATGATCCAGTGATGCCTGCCGCGGCGCAGGATGCGAGCCATGCTTTGCGGCTGGCAGCACGGATGGGGTCTGCGGGGGAGGTCGCGCAATGACCCACCGTTTGCCGATCCGCGTCTATTACGAGGACACCGACCTTGCAGGCATCGTCTATTACGCCAACTACCTGAAGTTCATCGAACGGGGCCGGTCCGAGTGGGTCCGCGAGCTGGGCGTGGATCAGGCGGCGATGAAACGGGACGAGGGCGTGGTCTTTGCCGTGCGCCGTGTGGAGGCCGATTACAACAAGCCCGCGCATTACGATGACGAGTTGATCGTGACCACGGATGTGGAGACAGTCACCGGTGCGCGGTTGGTTGTCCGCCAGACGGTCGAGAGGGACGGGGAGGTGTTGTTCTCCGCCCTTGTGACGATTGTGGCCATCGGGGAAAGCGGTGCGCCCGCGCGGCTTCCGGCGGCATTTCGCCGAAATTTGCACTAGGACAGGCCTGCACGCCCCCGTGAATTGACGTTTTGTTGGCTTTGTTAGCAAAGCTGCGGTACATCTGGTG
>JAHDFG010000114.1 GCA_020628265.1 Pseudooctadecabacter sp.
AGAAGTACGACCTCAGCTGTCTGGGTCAGATTTATCTGGCCGGTGAACGCGCCGATCCCGACACCATAGAATGGATGCAGGAAAAGCTGGGCAAGCCGATCTACGACCACTGGTGGCAGACCGAGACGGGATTCACCATCGCGGGCAACCCAGTGGGGATCGAGCCGCTGCCCGTGAAACTGGGCTCCCCCACAGTGGCCATGCCCGGATTTGACGTGCAGATCCTGAGCGACGAAGGCCACCAACTGCCTGCAGGTGAGTTGGGTGCCATCGCTGTCAAGCTGCCCCTGCCCCCCGGCACATTGCCGACCCTGTGGAATGCGGAAGAGCGGTTCAAGAAAAGCTACCTCAACACCTTCCCCGGTTACTATGAAACGGGCGATGCGGGGATGATCGACGAGGACGGCTACCTTTATATCATGGCGCGCACCGATGACGTCATCAACGTGGCCGGTCACCGCCTGTCGACAGGTGCAATGGAAGAGGTTCTGGCCGCCCATCCCGATGTGGCCGAATGCGCCGTGATCGGCGTGACCGATGAATTGAAAGGCCAGCTGCCCGTGGGCTTTGTGTGCCTGAACAACGGAACAACCACGCCTCACGAGGAGGTCATCAAAGGCTGCGTCAAACTGGTGCGCGACAAGATCGGGCCTGTGGCTGCGTTCAAGCTGGCCTGCGTCGTAGACCGCCTGCCCAAAACGCGGTCTGGCAAGATCCTGCGCGGCACCATGGTGAAGATCGCGGACAGTGAAGAGTTCAAGATGCCCGCCACCATTGACGATCCGGCTATTCTGGACGAGATCAAAGTCGCGCTGACGGGTCTGGGGTATGCAAAATAACAAACGGCTGATGTGGATCTTGGGCGGCGGATTTGTTGCCCTGTCCATTTTAGGGCGCTTTGTTCCCCTGCAGATCTTTCTGGGTCTGTTGGGCCTGATCGCCCTCGGGGCACTCCTCTGGGACCGGTATGAAAAGGCGACAAAGCCCGTGACGTTCAAATGGAAAGATGTGCTGTCCTGCCAGATCCATTGCGTTCAGGAGGACGGTCGCCCGTCGCTTTATGCGCGGGTCAGGAACGACAGCGACACGCCGGTTGTTTTGCCCGATATCAGACTGTCGCTTGGTTACTCGACCTTTACAGGGGGGACGCCGGGAATTGGTGGCAACGGTCTTGATAGCATCCTCTTGAAACGCTCGATCTCTGCGCGGCAAAGCCTCGCACCTGGCGCCAGCATCGACCTACCCGTGGACACGGCAACGTCACCTGTTGCCCCTGAGCCTTGGCCACCACGAAAGCCGAGGCAGGCCGCCAGCCAAGAGCAGGCGGACATGGCACGCAAAGCAGCAGAGCGCGTCGCCAAGGCCTATGAAAAACTGGCCAATCAGGTTGCCGCCGCACCGTCGCTTGCCGATTTCATGGAGGAGAATGAGGAATGGGGTGGCTTCTTCCTCGATTTGCGGCCGGACGGCCAATACCCCGGTTTCGGCTTTTTCGGCCCGTCCACATGGAAGACTTGACACCAATGTAAAAAGGGCGGCCCCGAACGGACCGCCCTTTCTTTTCCCACCACCACGGGCAGCCTCTTAGAGGCTGGCGACGAATTCGTCGACTTCACGTTCGGCGTCGGCTTTTGCCTTGCCGTATTTTTCCTGAATTTTGCCGACCAGCTGTTCGCGGTCACCTGCCGCTTGATCCAGTTCGTCGTCGGTCAGGTCGCCCCATTTTTCCTTGGCAGCGCCTTTGACTTGGCTCCATTTGCCTTTGGCAATATCCCAATTCATCTGGTGTCTCCTTATCTCGTGACACATGCGAGGTTCCGCCCCGCGCGGCTTCACCCTCACAACACGCGCGTCACGCGAAAGGTTCCCAGAAAATCGGAAAATTCAGAGTTCGGACCGCAAAGCGGGTGCGCTGGCAAAGAACCGCGAGGTTGAGGGGATCGGCCCGCGCAGCGGCCCCGATTGCGCCTGCGACGACACGGAATATCCGTCACCGCTGGGCGTATAGGTCGCGCAGACCTCTCCCGCGCCCGCCATCAGCTCTTCCATAAAGCCAAGTGCAAACTGCGCTGCCGGATCATTGGCGCCTTCCAGAAGCTCGAACTGCAAAGAGGAGGCTTGGGTGCAGGCGCGACCGCCGATCACCCGCACGGGCGCCACACCACGGGCCAGCGCACGTGGCTGGTCGTTGAGCAGGAACAATCCTTCGGACAGCAGGGTTCCATCGGCCTGTTGCACGTATCGCCCCACCGCCGCACAGGTGCGGGTCGCGGGATTGTAATCGGTGCATTCATAGGGTGTGGACGCGTTGTCCTGAAGGACCTGCGCAAAGGACACGGCCCCTGCGGGCAAGGGCGCGGCACTTGGGGACATACAGGCCGTCAAGGCAAGGCAGGCCAGAGCGGAGGTGAGACGTTTCATAACGGGTCCTTTCAACATACAGGAAGCAGGTAAGGTCACGCGAATTGTTCGCGGATAAGCCGTTCTTCCAGCCCGTGGCCAGGGTCAAACAGGATGCGGTGTTCGATTTCTGGGGCAGACCAGACGTCGACACGGGCCACGTTCTTGACCGACACCCCGTCCGCATCAGCGTTCACGGGGCGTTTGTCGGCGTTCGTCACCTCAAAAGTGACGCGGGCGGATTTGGGCAGCAGCGCGCCGCGCCAGCGGCGGGGCCGGAAGGCCGCCACAGCCGTCAGCGCCAGAACGTCGGACCCGATGGGCACGATAGGCCCGTGGGCTGAATAGTTATACGCGGTAGAACCTGCAGGCGTCGCCAGCAGCGCCCCGTCGCACACCAGTTCCTCCATCCGCATTTTGCCATCCACATGGATGCGCAACTTGGCCGCCTGCGGACCTGCGCGCAGCAGCGACACTTCGTTGATGGCCAGCGCGCGGTGTTCCGTCCCGTCCACACAGGTGGCCGCCATATGCAGAGGGTTGATGACCTCTTCCTCGGCCTTGTCGAGCCGTTCCCGCAGGCCTTGGGCGGAATAGCTGTTCATCAGGAACCCCACAGTGCCGCGGTTCATCCCGTAGACGGGCGCGGGCAGGTCTTGGGTGCCATGCAGGGTTTCCAGCATGAAACCGTCGCCACCAAGCGCCACGATGATATCGGCCTCTTCCACCGGCACGCCACCATATTGCGCATCCAGTTTGGCCTTGGCCTGTTGGGCAATCGGGGCGCCGCTGGCAACAAAGGAGAGCTTGCGATGGGGCATTTCGCGGTCTTTCAAGAGAATTCCGATCGACTGTCCCCCGCCGCAATCGGAAACGCAAGTCGTGGATCGGGACCAAACTGCCGCCTGCGGCATAAACATCATGCACCAAATTGGGGTTTTATGGCGCAGCCGGACCCCTTAAAAGGCCGCAAACCCCTTTCCGAAAGGACGCTGCTATGAACGCCCCGACCAAAGACAACGGTTTCTTCACCGAGAAACTGGAAACCCGCGACCCCGAGGTTGCTGCCGCCATCGGCGCCGAATTGGGCCGTCAGCGCAAAGAGATCGAGTTGATCGCCTCCGAGAACATTGTCTCAGCTGCCGTAATGGAAGCCCAAGGCAGCGTGATGACCAACAAGTATGCCGAAGGCTATCCAGGCCGCCGCTACTACGGTGGCTGCCAGCACGTGGACGTGGCCGAAAACCTTGCAATCGAACGGGCTAAACAGCTGTTCGATTGCGGCTTTGCCAATGTGCAGCCGAACTCCGGCTCCCAAGCGAACCAAGGTGTGTTTCAGGCGCTGATCAAACCCGGTGACACCATTCTCGGAATGTCGCTGGACGCCGGTGGCCACCTGACCCACGGGGCCAAGCCGAACCAGTCGGGCAAGATTTACAACGCGATCCAGTACGGCGTACGTCAGCAGGACAGCCTGCTGGATTACGATCAAGTGCAGGAATTGGCGACCGAACATCAGCCCAAGCTGATCATCGCCGGTGGCTCTGCCATCCCGCGCATCATCGATTTCGCCCGCATGCGTGAAATTGCCGACAGCGTCGGTGCCTATCTGCTGGTCGACATGGCCCACTTTGCAGGTCTGGTCGCAGCGGGTCTGTACCCCTCGCCCTTCCCGCACGCCCATGTGGCCACGACCACGACCCACAAAACCCTGCGCGGCCCGCGTGGCGGCATGATCCTGACCAATGACGAGGATCTGGCGAAGAAGTTCAACTCCGCCATCTTCCCCGGCATTCAGGGCGGCCCCCTGATGCATGTGATCGCCGGTAAGGCCGTAGCCTTTGGTGAGGCCTTGCGCCCCGAATTCAAGGCCTATCAGGAACAGGTCGTCAAGAACGCCCAAGCGCTGGCCGATCAGCTGATGAAGGGCGGTCTGGATATCGTCACAGGTGGCACGGACAGCCACGTGATGCTGGTGGACCTGCGCCCCAAAGGCGTGAAAGGCAACGCGACCGAACGTGCGCTGGAACGCGCCCACATCACTTGTAACAAGAACGGCATCCCGTTTGACCCTGAAAAGCCCATGGTCACCTCTGGTGTGCGTCTTGGATCGCCGGCTGGCACGACCCGTGGCTTCACCGAGGTCGAGTTCCGGCAGATCGCGGACTGGATCGTCGAAGTCGTCGACGGGCTGGCTGCAAACGGCGAGGACGGCAACGCCGAGGTTGAGGCCAAGGTAAAGGCCGAGGTCGAGGCGCTTTGCGACAAGTTCCCGATGTATCCGAACCTCTGATCCATCTGCACAAAAGCTACGCAAGGCCGCTCTGGTAATTCAGGGCGGTCTTTGCATTTTGGGGACATGAACCAGACACGATCTCTTGAACGCGGCCTTGGCAAATGGGTCCGCAGCGCCCTGCCCCATGGCTTTGCGGAATTCGTCATGTTTGGGCTGAAACAGGCTTGGGCCTGCCTGTTCGGCGGCTTACTGCTGGTGGCGGTGATTTTCACAAATGCCATCTGGCCCGAGGGGGCGCTCATCGCGCGCTACGACGCGCTCTTCGCTTTTGCGGTGATCATTCAGACGGCTATGTTGTTGTTTCGGCTGGAAACATGGCGAGAGGCCAAGGTGATTGCGCTGTTCCATGCGACGGGCACCGCCATGGAATTTTTCAAGGTCAGCGCCGGATCATGGGCCTATCCGGAAGAAGCAGTGTTCATGGTCATGGGCGTGCCCCTGTTCAGCGGGTTCATGTACGCAAGTGTGGGCAGCTACATCGCCCGTGTGATCCGCATCTTCGACATGCAATTCGCCCCCTACCCGCCGTTCTGGGTGACGGTGCTGTTGGCTGTGGCGATCTACGTGAACTTCTTTGCCCACCACTTTATCTGGGACATCCGTTTGGCACTGTTCGCAGCCACAGTGCTAATCTACGGGTGCACACGGATCACCTTTACGGTCGGTCGCACCTACTGGATGCCCTTGCCCGTGGCGGCGTTTTTGGCGTCATTTTTCCTCTGGGTGGCCGAGAACGTCGGCACCCTGACAGGCACATGGGTCTACGCGGGGTCGGCCGAGTTCGACTGGGCGTCGATCAGCAAAATGGGCAGCTGGTATTTGCTGCTTTACGTGAGCTTCGTGACCGTCACACTGGTCATCCGCGATCCGCTTAGACGTAGCCCTGCCAGACCAGATAGGTGATGAAGGCCGCCACCACGAGGATCAGGTTGAAGCTGATCACGCCGAGGGTCCCGAGGAGTTTGGTCTTGCGGCGTTCAGTGGGGTCGATGGATTTCAAGTGTTCGACCAGCGACGCACGGGCCTTCGTCAGCTTCGCCTCATCTACCATCAGCCGCAGTTTTGGATGGCCCATCAACTGTTCCGCTTGCGCCAGATAGCGGGCCTCTCGCTGCGCCCATTTGGGCAACAGCCGTCCTGCACGCGCCACCGCGCGGTCCAGCGTTTTGCCCTTAATTCCAAGGCGTTCCTCGATCAGAAGACGCACCTCTTCGGCGTGGTTTTCAGCGGTTGCCCCAGACATGGAACCTCCCTAGCGCGAGGGGCTGGGGCTTTCAATTCTGCGGCGTACGGTCTAATCGGAAACGATGCTGAATGTCCTCACTCACGGTGATCCGTCGCACCCGAAATTGTTGATCGCCCACGGCCTTTATGGGTCGGGGCGGAACTGGGGGGTGATCGCGAAACGGCTGTCGGATCAGTTCTTTGTGGTCTGTCCGGACATGCGGAACCATGGGTCAAGTCCTTGGTATGACACACAAAGTTATTTCGACATGGCGGATGATCTGGCGGGGCTTTTGGACGGGCCGACGCGCGTCGTGGGGCATTCCATGGGCGGGAAGGCCTCGATGGTTTTGGCGCTGCAACACCCTGAATTGGTTGAGAAATTAATTGTCGCGGATATTGCGCCCGTGGCTTATGCGCACACGCAGGTGCAGCATATTGAGGCCATGCGGGCGGTGGATTTGAGCGGTATTGAGAAACGGTCGGATGCGGGGCGCGGGTTGGACGCGGAGGTGCGGGACTTCCTGCTGCAATCCCTTGATTTAAAAGAGAAACGCTGGAAGCTAAATTTGGATGTGTTGGAGGCCGAGATGCCGAAGATCATCGGATTTCCTGAGGTGTCCGGGGCGTTTGAGGGGCCGACTTTGTTCCTGTCAGGGGCGGAGAGCGACTACGTTCAGCCCGAGCATCGGGACCGGATCAAGGGGCTGTTTCCGGCGGCGAAGTTCGCGAAAATTCCGGGTGCGGGGCACTGGCTGCACGCGCAAAAACCGCGGGAGTTCGAGGCGGCGGTGCGGGCGTTTATGGCCTGAATCCGGCGTATGGCTTGCGTATGGTTTCCGTATGGCTGGCGTATGGCAGCTTGGCTG
>JAHDFG010000115.1 GCA_020628265.1 Pseudooctadecabacter sp.
TCGGCTTCTTGCTGGCCACAATCGTCGCCGTCCCGCTGGGCATCATGGCCGGTCTGTCCGTCACCGCGAACGCCGCACTGAACCCGATCATTCAGGTGTTCAAGCCCGTGTCCCCACTGGCATGGCTGCCCATCGTTTCCATCGTGGTCTCCGCCGTTTACGTCACCGACGACGGCTGGTTCGAAAAGTCCTTCCTTGTGTCCGCCATCACCGTGACCCTGTGTTCCCTGTGGCCCACGCTGATCAACACCGCGCTGGGTGTGGCCAGCATCGACAAGGACCTCGTGAACGTCTCGAAGGTTCTGAAAATGAACACGATGACGAAGATCCGCAAACTGGTTCTGCCCTCTGCCCTGCCGCTGATTTTCACCGGTCTGCGTCTGTCCCTGGGTGTGGGCTGGATGGTGCTGATCGCCGCTGAAATGCTGGCGCAGAACCCTGGTCTGGGCAAATTCGTCTGGGACGAATTCCAGAACGGCTCTTCCCAGTCGCTGGCCAAGATCATGGTGGCTGTCTTCACCATCGGTATCATCGGCTTCCTGCTGGACCGCCTGATGTACACGATCCAGTCGCTCTTTACCTTCACGAACAACCGCTAAGGGACGCTTGATATGTCAGTTCTTGAATTCAAAGACGTCTCGATGAGCTACGGGGACACCCCTGTCCTCAAAGACATCAACCTTGAAGTGCAGGAGGGCGAGTTCCTCGTCCTTCTGGGGTTCTCGGGCACCGGCAAGACCACGTTGATCAACCTGATGGCGGGGCTGGAATTGCCCACAAAGGGCAGCGTGACCTTCAAAGGCCAGCCCGTCACGGAACCAAGCCCCGAACGTGGCGTGATCTTCCAAAGCTACTCGCTGATGCCGTGGCTGACGGTGAACGGCAACGTCGGCCTCGCGGTGGACACGATGTTCCCCGATCTGTCGAAGAACGAGAAAGAGGGACGCGTTGCCCACTACGTCAAGATGGTGGGTCTGGGCCATGCGGCCACGCGCCGTCCGGCGGAACTGTCCGGCGGGATGCGCCAGCGGGTGAACGTGGCCCGTGCTTTGGCCATGGACCCTGAGATGCTGCTGCTGGACGAGCCGCTGTCCGCACTGGACGCGCTGACCCGCGCCAATCTGGCCGATGAGATCGTCAAGATCTGGGACGCAGACAAGAAGACCTGCGTGCTGATCACCAACGACGTGGACGAGGCTATCATGATGGCCGACCGGATCATCCCGCTGAACCCCGATGGCACGCTGGCCGATGCGTTCGAGGTGAACATCCCCCGTCCGCGTGACCGCAGTGCGATGAACAACGATGAGACGTTCAAGAAGTTGCGGGCCGAAGTCACGGGTTACCTGATGGACGCTGGTATCGAAGCCAAGGTCGAAGGCAGCCGCCTTCTGCCGGACGTGACACCGATCCACGGGGTGCCCACGGCTGTCGCCGAAGCCCAGAAGGGTCTGATCGACAACCGCTTCCTCGACTTCTCACAGCTGCACAAGGTCTATCCGACGCCCAAGGGCCCGTTGACGGTGGTTGAAGATTTCGACCTGAAGATTGATCGCGGTGAGTTTATCTCTCTCATCGGTCACTCTGGCTGCGGCAAGTCCACGGTGCTGACCATGGCCGCTGGCCTCAATGAAATCTCCAAAGGGGCGATCAAACTGGACGGCCGCCACGTTGAGGGCGCTGACCCTGAACGCGCCGTTGTGTTCCAGTCGCCCAACCTGTTCCCCTGGCTGACCGCCCGTGAAAACTGCGCGATTGGTGTGAACAAGGTCTATCCGCGTGCGAGCCGTCAGGAGCGGCAGGATGTGGTGGATTACTATCTGGAACGTGTGGGTCTGGCCGACGCCATGGACAAGCCCGCGTCTGAACTTTCCAACGGGATGCAGCAGCGTGTGGGCATCGCCCGTGCGTTCGCCCTGTCGCCCAAACTGCTGCTGCTGGATGAGCCCTTCGGGATGCTCGACAGCCTCACGCGCTGGGAATTGCAGGAAGTGCTGATGGAGGTCTGGAGCCGGACCAAGGTGACAGCGATCTGTGTGACCCACGATGTGGACGAAGCCATTTTGCTGGCCGACCGCGTGGTGATGATGACCAACGGACCGCAGGCCACGATTGGCAAGATCGTCGACGTTGACCTGCCCCGCCCGCGCACCCGCAAGGCCCTGCTGGAGCACCCTGACTACTACAAATACCGTCAGGACGTCCTCGACTTCCTTGAAGAGTACGAGCACGGCGCAAAGCCCAAGAAAAAGCCAGCGACGGCGATTGCGGCGGAGTGAAAGAGATGACCAAACAAAAGATCGTCGTCATCGGCGCGGGCATGGCCTCTGGTCGGGTGCTGGAGCACCTGACAGACGCAGCCCCAGATGCCTTTGACATCACCCTGTTCAACGCGGAGCCGCGTGGGAACTACAACCGGATCATGCTGTCCCCCGTCCTGTCGGGCGAGAAGACATACGAGGAAATCGTCACTCATGACGACGCTTGGTACGCCGAGAAGGGCATCACCTGCCGCTTTGGCGAGAAGGTCACGAAGATCGACCGCGACGCCAAGGTCGTGCACGGTGAAAACGGTGAGGTTGCTTACGACAAGCTGATCTTTGGCACCGGATCCAACCCCTTCATGATCCCCCTGCCCGGCCACGATCTGGAAGGCGTCATCGCCTACCGCGATCTGGAAGACACCGAGCGCATGATGGACATGGGTGAGGGCAAAAAGGTCGTCGTGATCGGTGGCGGTCTGCTTGGTCTTGAAGCAGCGGCCGGTATGGCGGCGCGCGGCGCGGACGTCACGGTGGTGCACATCATGGGCCACCTGATGGAACGTCAGCTGGACGAAGCCGCAGGCTACCTGTTGAAGAAATCGCTTGAGGAGAAGGGCATCACCTGCCGCCTGCAGGCGAACTCCAAAGAAATCGTCGGCGAAGACGGCCATGTGAAGGCCCTGATGCTGGACGATGGCACGGAACTGCCCTGCGATCTGCTGGTCATGGCTGTGGGCATCCGCCCGAACGTGGCGCTGGCGCAGGAGGCTGGGCTGGCCGTTGGGCGTGGCATCCATGTGGACGACCAGATGTGTACGTCAGACGCGGACGTCTTTGCCGTGGGCGAATGTGTGGAGCACGACGGGGCCGTCTTTGGTCTGGTCGCGCCTCTGTACGATCAGGCGAAGGTTCTGGCCCAACACATCCTGGGTGAAGAGGCTGCCTTTGTGCAGAAGTCCCTGTCGACCAAGCTGAAGGTCACGGGCTGTGATCTGTTCAGCGCCGGTGACTTTGCCGATGGCGAGGGCCGCGAGGACATTGTGTTCCGCGACCCGTCGCGCGGCGTCTACAAGCGCCTTGTGATCGAAGGCGATGTGCTGGTGGGCGCCGTGATGTACGGCGATACCGCCGACGGCAACTGGTTCTTCGGCCTGATCAAGGACAAGACCCCCATC
The DNA here is from genome assembly GCA_020628265.1 of Pseudooctadecabacter sp. Classification (GTDB taxonomy): domain Bacteria; phylum Pseudomonadota; class Alphaproteobacteria; order Rhodobacterales; family Rhodobacteraceae; genus Octadecabacter. The sequence continues at coordinate 3,440 of JAHDFG010000115.1, forward strand.
GACGAGATGCGGGACACGCTGATCTTTGGGCCTGCCTACCAAGGGGGGGCCGCTGTGGACCCCCTGTCAGCCGTTGCAGCATTGCCGCTTGATGCGGAAATCTGCGGTTGCAACGGCATTTGCAAAGGCACCATCGTCGACGCCATCGCAGAGGGCGCAACCGATCTGGGCGCGGTCAAGGCCACGACCAAGGCAAGCGCGTCCTGCGGGACCTGCACGGGGTTGGTTGAACAATTGCTTCAGGTGTCTCTGGGCGATGATTTCCAGATGCCCACGGCACAGCCCATCTGCGGCTGCACCGACCACACCCACGAGGATGTGCGCCGGCTGATCAAGACCATGCCGCTCCAGTCACAAGAGGCTGTTTGGCAGGAATTGGGGTGGACCACACGCAACGGCTGTCACGTCTGCCGTCCTGCGATCAACTTCTACCTGCTGGCCGACTGGCCCCTTGAGTATCAGGACGACCCGCAGTCGCGGTTCATCAACGAACGCAAGCACGCCAACATCCAGAAGGACGGCACATTCAGCGTCGTGCCGCGCATGTGGGGCGGGATCACCAACCCAGATGAGCTGCGCGCGATTGCCGATGCTGCGGACAAGTACAACGTGCCGACCGTGAAGGTCACAGGCGGTCAGCGGATCGACCTGCTTGGCGTCAAAGGTGAAGACCTGCCTGCCATCTGGGCCGATCTGAACAAGGCCGGTCTGGTGTCGGGTCACGCCTATTCCAAAGGTCTGCGCACGGTGAAGACCTGTGTGGGCACGGATCACTGCCGGTTCGGCACGCAGGACAGCACGGGCCTCGGCATCAAGTTGGAGCAGGCGCTGTGGGGGTCGTGGACGCCTCACAAGGTCAAGCTGGGCGTGTCCGGTTGTCCGCGCAACTGTGCGGAAGCCACCTGTAAGGACGTGGGCATCATCTGCGTGGACAGCGGCTATCAGGTCGGTGTCGCGGGTGCTGCTGGCATGGATGTGAAGGAAACCGAACGTCTGATCGACGTGGCCACCGAGGCCGAGGCGATCGACGTGACCGTGGCCTTTGTTCAGCTGTACCGTGAGAACGCCAAATACCTCGACCGGCCCTACAAGTGGGTCGACAAGGTCGGATTGGATTGGGTGAAAGAGCGGATCAATGATCTCGATGAACGCGCCCGTCTGATCGAAGCGTTTGAGCTGAGCCAGACCATCTATCGCAAAGACCCTTGGGCCGAGCATGCTCAGGAAAAGGCCGAAAGCTACCAGCCTTTGGCAGATCTCACCTTGGAGGCCGCAGAATGAGCTGGATCGATGTCGGACACATCAACGACGTGCCTCTGCGCGGGGCGCGGAAACTGAAAACGGCTGTCGGCTGCATCGCGGTGTTTCGCACCGCCGAGGATGAGGTCTTTGCCGCCTCCAACACCTGCCCGCACAAACAGGGGCCTTTGGCCGAAGGCATCGTACATGGCCAGTCGGTCACCTGCCCGCTGCACAACTGGGTGTTCGATCTGAACACCGGTGAGGCGCAGGGTGAGGACGGGCGCATCGACACCTATCCGGTCCGCATCGAGGGGGGTCGCATCCTGATCGACGACACCCACCTGACACGGGCGAGTGCTGCCTGATGGACGGAACACCCCCCGCCGCTGAAACACGGTCCACCTGCCCCTATTGCGGGGTGGGGTGTGGCGTTTTGATCCGCCCCGATGGCGCGGGCGGTTTGGCGGTGCGGGGGGATCCTGACCATCCCGCCAACCTAGGCAAACTGTGTTCCAAAGGCACGGCCTTGGGGGATACGGTGGGGCTTCAAGGGCGGTTGCGGTCGCCTGTGATGCGGGGCGCTGATGTCAGCTGGGATGACGCGCTGCAAACCGTGGCGGATCGGTTCAAAGACACCATCGCAGAACACGGGCCTGATAGCGTGGCCTTCTATGTCTCGGGCCAGCTGCTAACCGAAGATTACTACGTGGCCAACAAGCTGATGAAGGGCTTCATCGGCTCGGCCAACATCGACACAAATTCCCGCCTGTGCATGGCCTCGACCGTCGCAGGCCACAAACGCGCCTTTGGCACGGACACGGTGCCGGGCACCTATGAGGATCTGGACGAGGCGGACCTGATCGTGCTCGTTGGGTCAAACCTCGCCTGGTGCCATCCGGTTTTGTATCAGCGGATCATGGCGGCCCGCGAGGCCCGTGGCACCAAGATCGTCGTCATTGACCCGCGCCGGACAGCGAGCTGTGACAGCGCCGATTTGCACCTGCCCCTGAAGGCGGGCACGGATGTGGCGCTGTTCAACCGTCTGCTGACCGAGATCGCGGACAGAGGCGCCATTGCGCCCGAGGCCGCGACCCGCGTGAACGGCTTGGACGAGGCCATCGCCACCGCCCGTGCCGACAGTGCCGACACAGGGCTGGACGAGGCCGATCTGGCGGCCTTTTGTGAGATGTGGATCGGCACGCCGAAGGTTGTGACGATCTTTAGCCAGGGCGTGAACCAATCCACCAGCGGGTCCGATAAGGTCAACGCAATCCTCAACTGTCATCTGGCCACGAACCGCATCGGCACGCCGGGCTGCGGGCCGTTTTCTGTTACCGGTCAGCCCAACGCCATGGGCGGGCGCGAGGTGGGCGGCCTTGCCAATATGCTGGCCTGTCATCTGGACATTGAAAACGCGGACCATCGCAGTGCGGTGCGCGATTTCTGGCAGGCCCCGACGATCCCCACGGCACAGGGCCTGAAAGCCGTGGACATGTTCCGCGCTGTCGAGGAGGGACGCATCAAGGCGCTGTGGATTATCCACACCAACCCCGCGGTCACCCTGCCCGAGGCCGACCGCGCGCGCGATGCAATTGCGGGCTGTGATTTCGTGGTGGTCAGCGATGTGACCGGCCAGACCGACACAGCACGGCTGGCCCATGTCCTGTTGCCCGCCACCGCTTGGGCCGAAAAGGACGGCACCGTCACCAATTCCGACCGCACCATCAGCCGCCAGCGCGCGGTTCTGCCTGCCCCCGGAACGGCGCGCCCCGATTGGGACATTCTGGCCGAGGTTGGCCGCCGCATGGGTTTCGCCGCAGCCTTTGATTACGAAACACCTGCCGAGATTTTCCGCGAATATGCGGCACTGTCTGGGATTGCCGGACGAATGGGCAAAGATTTCGACATCTCCGGCTTGGCGGATCTGGACGACGCAGGCTACGCCGCCTTTGAGCCAACCCGCTGGCCCATCACGCCCGAACGCACGGGCGGGCGGTTCTTTGCGGATGGCGCGTTCTACACACCCGATGGCAAGG
>JAHDFG010000116.1:0-5034 GCA_020628265.1 Pseudooctadecabacter sp.
AGGTAGGCATAGGGCGGCATGATGGATTCCGGCACCACCGATTGCGGGTTGATCAGGTGATCCACATGCCACGCATCCGAATAGCGGCCGCCCACGCGGGCAAGGTCCGGCCCGGTCCGTTTTGAGCCCCACTGGAACGGATGGTCATACATCGACTCTGCCGCCAGCGAGTAGTGGCCGTAGCGCTCGACCTCGTCCCGCATGGGGCGGATCATCTGGCTGTGGCAGACGTAGCAACCTTCGCGGATGTAAATGTCACGTCCTGCCAGTTCCAGCGGTGAGTAGGGGCGCATGCCCTCGACCTCTTCGATGGTGTTCTCAAGGTAGAACAGGGGGGCGATTTCGACGATCCCGCCGATGGTGACGACCGCAAGGCTGCCCACCAGCAAAAGGGTCGCGTTCTTTTCCAGAACCTTGTGACGATCAAGAATACCCATGATCTGTCTCCTTATTCAGCGGGGATTGCAGCGTGGTCGGCAGCAGCAGCAGGCTGCTGCTTTCCGAAGGCTGTCATCCAAAGATTGTAGACCATGATGCAGGCACCGGTGAGGTACAGGACCCCGCCCAGACCGCGCACCACATACATCGGGAACTTGGCCTCGACCGTGTCGGCAAAGCTGTTCACAAGGAACCCTTGCGCGTCGACTTCGCGCCACATCAGGCCTTCCATGATACCGGTGACCCACATGGAGGCCGCGTAGAGGATGATCCCCACCGTCGCGAGCCAGAAGTGGTAGTTCACCAGCCGCAGCGAGTAGAGGCCTTGGCGGTTCCAGAGCTTGGGCGTCAGGAAGTAGAGGGCGGCAAAGGTGATCATGCCGTTCCATCCCAAAGCGCCAGAGTGCACGTGGCCAATGGTCCAGTCGGTGTAGTGCGACAGGGAGTTCACGGCGCGGATCGACATCATCGGACCCTCGAACGTGGACATGCCGTAGAAGCCAAGCGAGATGACCATCATGCGGATGATCGGGTCTGTACGGATCTTGTCCCATGCGCCGGACAGCGTCATCAGACCGTTGATCATGCCGCCCCAGCTCGGCATCCACAGGATGATCGAGAACACCATCCCGAGCGTGGACGCCCAGTCAGGGAGAGCCGTGTAATGCAGGTGGTGCGGGCCTGCCCAGATATACAGGAAGATCAGCGCCCAGAAGTGGATGATCGACAGCTTGTAGCTGAAGACAGGCTTACCGGCCTGCTTCGGAATGAAGTAGTACATCATGCCCAGGAAGCCGGCTGTCAGAAAGAAACCCACGGCGTTGTGGCCGTACCACCATTGGGTCATGGCGTCCTGCACGCCTGCAAAGACCTGCACGGATTTGCTGCCCCAGATGCTCACCGGAATGCTCAGGTTATTGACCACATGCAGCATCGCCACGGTGATAATGAAGGCGAGGAAGAACCAGTTGGCCACGTAGATGTGTGGCTCTTTGCGTTTCAGCAGGGTGCCCATGAACACTGCCAGATAAGCGAGCCAGACGACCGTCAGCCACAGGTCAACGTACCATTCGGGTTCCGCGTATTCTTTGGATTGGGTGGCCCCCAGCAGGTAGCCTGTCGCGGCCAGCACGATGAACAGGTTGTAACCCCAGAACACAAACCATGCGAGGTTACCGCCCCACAGGCGCGCCGCCGACGTGCGCTGCACGATATAAAGGGACGACACGATCAGCGCGTTACCTCCGAAGGCAAAGATCACTGCCGATGTGTGCAGCGGGCGCAGCCGCCCGAAGTTGCCGATCCCTTGCAGCACCTCGAAATTCAACTGTGGGAATGCCAGCTGGAACGCAATGTAGGTGCCCACCAGAAACCCGACGACACCCCAAAAGGCCGTTGCGACGACACCGTAGCGCAGCACGTCATCCATATACCCCGTTGGTTCCGGTGCTTTGGGCTCGTCCATGGTCCGGACGGACCAGATGAACATCCCCGCAGAGATCACCATAATAATGACGGCGTGGACCTGATATGCGAGGTCACGCGCCCAGCTTGCCGCCAATGCGGCCAGCAGGGTGATGATCCCGAATGCGACGATCTTAAACCAATCCCACATCTTGACTGTTCCCTTCTTTCCAAAGGGCGGAATCGCCCCGTGTTCGTTTGGACCAGACATTTCACCCCGCAGCGCGGGTCACCTTGATCCATGTCAATTCCGGTGGGGAAATCACTTGATACGGATCAAGGACGGCGGATGTGCGGTGCGTCAGTCTGGGGACATGCAATCCAATACAAAGGAAAACAGACATGACGTATAAGACGATCTGCAGTGTGATTTCCGATCAAGATGTTGACGCGGTGGCGCTGGACGCGGCCATCTCCCTTGCAGCGGCCAACGATGGTCACATCGATATCCTGTGCCTTGGAGTGGACCCTGTCCGCTATGACCTGTCGCCCCTTGGTTCTACCGCCGCCCTGACACTTTCCATGGCGGGCGAGGCCCACAAAAGGGCCGCAGAACTGGAGGCTTGGGCCAAGGAGTACATGCGCGCCTCGAACGTGGCCTACAGTGTGCGACCCCTTGTTGCCCTGTCGGGTGGTGTTGAAGCGGCTGTCGCACGCGAGGCGCGGTACAGCGACGTCCTGATAGCGGCGCAGCCTTATGGCGAAGGGACCACGCAGTTGCAGGTGTCCATCCTTGAGGCTGCACTTTTCGGGACCGGTGTTCCTGTTCTGGTCATTCCGGCCAAAGGACTGTCCGCGGACGGGTTCCGGCGCGTGATGGTGGCGTGGAACGAAAGTGACGAAGCGCTTTCCGCCGTTCGCAAGACGATACCGCTTTTGCAAGCCGCCGAGGCTGTGTCGATCGTGATGGTCGATCCTCCCGTTCAGTCCCACGAACGGTCCGATCCTGGTGGGGCGATCAGCCAGCTTCTTTCACGGCATGGCATCCACGCGGACGTGGTCGTGCTTTCCCAGACGATGCCCCGTGTCAGCGATGTTCTGAACCGGTTTGCACGGGAGAACGCGGAGGATCTGATCGTAATGGGCGCTTATGGCCATTCGCGGTTCCGCGAAGCGCTGATGGGCGGTGCGACGCGCGACATGCTGGAAGAGGCGGGGCAACCCGTTCTCATGGCCCATTGACCCCTCACTGCGTTCATAAGGCGCGCGGATCAGGCGATGACCCCACCATCGAAGTCGTCGCCTGTTTCCTCCAGCAAGGCCGCCATATCCGGCACAATGACCTTGCGCTTGCCTTCCAGCACGATGATCCCTTCGCGCTTGAGGGCGGAAATCTGACGACTGACGGTTTCAAGGGTCAGGCCAAGGTAGTCCGCCATGGCCTCACGCGTCAGGGGCAGTTCGATCGCGACCTGCGCCATGCCTTGGTCGAACCCGAACGCAGCTTCGCGCCGCGCGATGATCGTCAGAAGGCTCGCGATTTTCTCGCGGGCCGTTTTGCGCCCAAGGATCAGCATCCATTCGCGGGCGGCATCCAGCTCGTCCATGGTCATTTCCAACAGACGCTCACCGATATGGGGCGTTTCGTTCAAAAGCGCCTCAAACGGCTGTTTGCGAAAACAACACAAGGTGACGTCAGAGATCGCCGTGACGGTATAGGCCGACGTCGGACGGCCGGGGCGGCCAACAAAGTCGCTTGGCAACAAAAGGCCAAGCATCTGGGTGCGACCATCCTCAAGCGTCTGGCTCAGGGACGCGATGCCGCGCACAACCGATCCGACAAACCCCAACTCATCCCCCGCCCAGACGATCGTCTGTCCGGCTTCAAAGCTGCGGTAGTACTTCGTGGCCTCAAGCTGAACCAATTCGTCCGCGTCACATTTGGCGCAGACGGCACGGTGGCGGATCGGACATTCGGCACATTTTACGTCAGGTACGGTTGCCAAACTGGCCATGCCAGAACCCTTTCACGTCTCGGTTGTTCGCAGCCCAAGGTATCGCCGGTTTTAGAGGAAAATCAATGACTCAACTCGACACTCTCCGCAAACTGGGTCTCTTTGACGCGCGGGCCCCGCGCTATACAAGCTACCCGCCCGCGAACCATTTCGGGACAGACGTCACGGCTGACACGATGGCCGGATGGCTGGCGTCGGTTCCCGAAGGATCGTCCGTCTCTCTCTACCTGCATATTCCTTACTGCCGCAGGCTCTGTTGGTTTTGCGCCTGTCGCACGCAAGGCACCAGTACCGACCGGCCGCTCCGCGCGTATCTGGATTATTTGAAGGCAGAGATCGCTCTCGTTGATGCGGTCCTGCCCAAAGATGTGACCTTGTCCCATATCCATTTGGGTGGCGGAACGCCAACACTCTTACCCCCCGACATGCTGGATGAACTGGGGGATGCCATTCATCGGTTCCGGCCATTGGCCAGAGAAAACTCCCTTTCGGTCGAGATCGACCCGACAGAAGTAGATGGCCTCCGTCTGGAGGCTCTGGCGCGGATGGGCATGACCCGTGCGTCCATCGGTGTGCAGGACTTTGACCCCGTGGTACAGGACTGCATCGGGCGACAGCAAAGCTTTGACCAGACCCGTGACGTTGTTGAGATGATCCGCGCCGTTGGCGTCAAAAGCCTGAACATGGACATCCTTTATGGCCTGCCGCATCAAACGCGCACCCGTATGGCTGATACGGTGCAGCGGGTGCTGTCCCTGTCACCAGACCGTGTGGCGCTTTACGGCTATGCCCATGTGCCATGGATGGCAAAGCGTCAGACCCTTATTCCCGCCGATGCCTTGCCGGATGCCGAGGCGCGCATGGACCTGTTTGAGACGGCACAACAGCTGTTCACGTGGGACGGGTTCCGAGAGGTCGGAATCGATCATTTCGCCCGCGAAGGAGACAGCATGGCGGATGCCGATCGTATGCGAACCCTGCGCCGCAACTTCCAAGGATACACAGACGATCAATCGGACGTGTTGATCGGGTTGGGGGCCTCTGCAATATCGCGCTTCCCGCAAGGCTATGTGCAGAACCATTCGACCTCGTCGAAATACGCAAGTGCCGTTACGACAGGTTCCCTTGCCGCGGTTCGGGGCCACGTCATGACACCGGACGACACCCTGCGGGCGCG
>JAHDFG010000116.1:5134-6685 GCA_020628265.1 Pseudooctadecabacter sp.
GCCGCCATGTTCTCGACCCTCGCGGGCGCGGTCATCGGGTTCGGGTCGCTGGGCAATCTGGCAAGTGCGGCGCCCATGGCGTGGGCGGTCGAGGTCATCGGTTGGCGCGAGACGATGTGGGCCTTGGCTGCGGTTACGCTTGTCGTCGCGGTGGCCCTGTGGATTTTCCTGAAAGACCCGCCGCGTTCCGAAGGGGCATCGCAAAAAGGCAGCGTTCTGGATCTGCTGCGCATTCCGGCCTTGTGGCTTATCCTGCCGATGATGTTCGTGAACTACGCGCCAGCTGCTGGTGTTCGCGGGCTGTGGGCGGGACCGTACAGCGCGGAGGTCTTTGGAGCGGACACGGCCCTGATCGGGACTGTGACGTTGGTGATGGGCCTTGCGATGATTGCCAGCAGTTTCCTTTACGGACCTGCGGATCGTTTCTTTGGATCAACCAAATGGGTGGTTTTCGCGGGCAATGGCGCGGGCGCGGCTGCCTGTTTCGCCTTGTGGCTGTTTCCCATGGATGGGTCCATCTGGGCCGCGACGGCCCTTTTGGCGGTCATTGGCGTAGGCGGCTCGTCCTTCCCCGTCCTCATTGCCCACGGCCGAAAGTTCTTTCCCGAGCATCTGACTGGGCGGGGCGTCACCCTGTTGAACCTCTTTGGGATCGGCGGGGTCGGGGTCATGCAGGTCGTCACCGGGCGCCTGATGGAGCACTGGCAGGTGGTCGACCCCAAATCCGCGTTCAACGTGCTGTTTGGCTTCTACGGCCTGCTGATCTGTTGCGGCCTTGCCGTTTATGCCTTCAGCCGTGACCCTGCGACCTGACAGCCCTTTCGTTCTGCGCCAGCACAGTCTAAGAGGACCGCGCCCCACTTCTGGGGCATGAGTCTCAAAAGGAACCAAGCAGATGGGCTATAAAGTCGTCGTGTGCGGCGCCACAGGTAACGTGGGCCGCGAAATGCTCAACATTCTGGCAGAACGCCAGTTCCCAGCGGATGAGGTGGTCGCACTGGCCTCCCGTAAATCCATTGGCACAGAAGTGACATTCGGCGACACGACACTGAAGACGAAGGACCTCGATACCTTTGACTTCACTGGCTACGACATTGCCTTTTTTGCTGTTGGGTCCGACGCGACGAAGAAGTACGCACCGAAGGCAGCTGAACAGGGCTGTGTGGTGATCGATAACTCATCGCTCTACCGCTACGATCCCGACGTGCCGCTGGTGGTGCCGGAAGTGAACCCCGAGGCCGTCGAGGGGTATTCCAAGAAAAACATCATCGCGAACCCGAACTGTTCGACTGCACAGATGGTTGTGGCGCTGAAGCCGCTCCATGACCGCGCCAAGATCAAGCGCGTCGTGGTCAGCACCTACCAATCCGTGTCCGGCACCGGCAAGGACGCGGTGGATGAGCTGTGGAACCAGACCAAGGGCGTCTACGTCCCCGGTCAGGAAGTAGAGCCAAGCGTCTATCCCAAGCAGATCGCTTTCAACGTGATCCCGCATATCGACGTCTTCATGGAAGATGGCTCGACCAAGGAAGAATGGAAGATGGTCGCGGA
>JAHDFG010000117.1 GCA_020628265.1 Pseudooctadecabacter sp.
GTGCTGACCGGTCGCCCACGGACTTCTACCAGCTGGACCTTGAGATGTCGTTTGTCGAGCAGCAGGACGTGTTCGACACAATCCAGCCCGTTCTGACCGGTATCTTTGAGGAATTCGGTGGTGGCCGCGTGGTCGATCAGGAGTGGCCGCAGATTTCCTACCGTGATGCGGCACTGTGGTACGGCACCGACAAGCCGGACCTGCGGAACCCCATCAAAATGCAAGTGGTCTCCGACCACTTCCGCGATTCCGGCTTTGCGATTTTCGCAAAGCTGCTGGAGCAGGACGGCACCGAAGTGCGTGCGATCCCCGCGCCCACGGGCGGCAGCCGGAAGTTCTGTGATCGCATGAACGCCTTTGCTCAGAAAGAGGGCCTGCCCGGTATGGGCTATATCTTCTGGCGCAAGCAAAGCCCTGACAGCATTGCGCAGGAACGGGGCATCACCGTGAAAGAGGTGAATGCGCTGATCAAATCCGGTGAGATTACACTGGGCGAAGAGGCCGCAGGGCCACTGGCCAAGAACATCGGACCCGAGCGCACGGAAGCCATCCGTCAGCAATTGGGTCTGGGCGTGGGCGACGCGGCCTTCTTCTTGGGCGGCAAGCCCAAGGCGTTTGAGGCCGTGGCCGGCAAGGCCCGTCAGGTCATCGGTGATGAGCTGGGCCTGACCGACACCAACCGCTTTGCCTTTGCGTGGATCGTGGATTTCCCGATCTACGAACGCGACGCCGAAACCGGCGAGATTGATTTCGAACACAACCCGTTCTCTATGCCGCAGGGCGGGATGAAAGCCTTGGAAGGGAACCCCGAGGATGTGTTGGGTTATCAATACGATCTGGCCTGTAACGGCTATGAACTGGTGTCCGGCGCCATCCGGAACCACCGCCCCGAGATCATGTTCAAGGCCTTCGAGATTGCGGGCTACGGCAAGGACGAGGTCGAGAAGCGCTTTGGCGGGATGGTCAACGCGTTCCAATATGGTGCACCGCCCCACGGTGGCTGTGCAGCGGGCATCGACCGGATCGTGATGCTGCTGGCGGATGCGACGAACATCCGCGAAGTCATCATGTTCCCGATGAACCAGCGGGCCGAAGACCTGATGATGGGCGCACCCAGCGAGCCGATGAACGAGCAGCTGCGTGAGTTGCGCCTGCGGGTTTTGCCACCAGAGGACTGATTGTCCTGCGGGGCGGGGGACCAAATTTAGATTAAATTTGGTGCGCCCGATTGGATGGGTTTGTGACATGGGCGGGGCGAGACCTCGCCCATTTTCGTGTTGAGGGCTGTTTGGCCTTGTTCTGGCTGGCCCCATGCACACATGTTTTGTCAGGAGGTGGCGGTGTGACGTTTGATCCGACTTTGGCTGAAATCCGGTTTGGCAACGGGCTGTCACCCGTTGTCGCGGCACCGGTGTCGGTGGACGCTATGTTGTCGGCCTTGGAAGGACCGGACCGCTTTGGCGCGGCCTTTCCCATCCCCACCTATGCCGAGGTCTATCCGTCGCCGCTGGACATTCGGAATGCGTCCCGCGCGGTGAATCAGGCGCTGGAGAATGGCGGGCTGGAAGAGGCTGAAGCCGCGCGGGACGAGATGCGCGCTGCGGCGCGGGAGGCTGTCGGCACCTTCATTGCGCGGCAGATGGCGCGGGATGTGACGACGACAGATGCCTTCCGCGAACGGCTTGTGCGGTTTTGGGCGGATCATTTTTCCGTCCGGCCTGTCTCCGGCGGCATCCGGCATCTGGTCTCGCCCCATATTGAGGCCTTCGTCAGGCCCTATGTCGCGGGATCTTTCGCAGATTTGCTGGTGGCGGCAGCGACCAGCCCGATGATGATCTATTTTCTGGATCAGCACCAATCCATGGGCCCCAACAGTCAGGCGGCGCAGCGACGTGATCGCGGGTTGAACGAGAATCTGGCCCGTGAGCTGTTGGAACTGCACACCTTGGGCGTCGGTGGGGATTACCGCCAGACGGACGTGCGCGAGTTGGCGGAGCTGCTGACCGGTCTGACCGCCAATGCGCAACGGGGCACCCAGTTCCGGCGGCAGCAGGCGGAACCGGGTGCCGAGACCGTTCTGGGTGTGACCTATGGCGGGGATGAAGAGTCGATTGACCACATCATCGCTGTCCTGCGCGATCTGGCGGTGCATCCCGATACGGCGCGGCATCTGGCGACCAAGCTTTATGTGCATTTTGTCGGGCCGGATGTGGCGGAGGATGTGGTGGCGCGGATGGCAGCAGCCTATCTGGCAACCGATGGGAGCCTGATGGCGCTTTATGACGGATTGCTGGGGTCTGATGAAGCGTGGGATCCGCAGCTGCATAAGGTCAAACAACCTTATGATTTTATTGCCTCGTCCATGCGGGCTTTGGCCCCGCCGACCGAGGATATTCTGGCGGCCACCCTGCAGGATGTGCGGCGGTTGGTGCAGCGACCCTTGGCGGTGATGGGGCAGACGTGGCAATCGCCGCTGGGGCCAGACGGGTGGCCCGAGGAGGCAGAGGACTGGATCACGCCGCAAGGTATGGCGGGGCGGATCACATGGGCGATGCAGGCCCCCAAGGAGATCATCCACCGTTTGCCGGACCCGCGCGAATTTGTAGGCCACGCGCTGGGCGACCGCGCGCCGGATGCGGTGGTCTTTGCGGCCGGTGCCGCGGAGACGATTTCAGACGGGATCGGCGTGGTTCTGGCCTCTGCCGCGTTTCAAAGGAGATGACGATGGAACGCAGGTCCTTTCTGAAAAACGGGTTGATGTTGGGCTGTTCGGCAGCGGCGGCGCCCTTGGTCACGCCGGTGGCCATGGCGGCGGCTCCGTGGGACACGCGGCTGGTGGTCATTATCTTGCGCGGGGCCATGGACGGGTTGGACGTGATCCAGCCCTATGGCGATCGCGACATGGCGGCGTTGCGCCCGAATTTGCCGGTGGGTGAGGCGGGGCAGGCGCTTGATCTGGATGGATTTTACGCGTTGCACCCGCATTTTGCGGCGCTGAAGCCGCTATATGACGCGGGCGAATTCGGGGCGGTTCATGCAGTCAGCACACCTTATCGTGACAAACGCAGCCATTTTGACGGGCAAGACATTCTGGAGGCGGGCCTGCCGGATTTGACCGGCGGGGGGCTGCGGGATGGCTGGCTGAACCGGATGCTGCAAGTGATGCCGGGGCTTGAGGCGGACGTTGCTTACGCCATCGGGCGGGAGCAGATGCTGGTGCTGACGGGCGATGCGCCGGCGCAGCGGTGGTCGCCCGATGCAAACCTCAACATCTCGCCCAATGCGCGGGCGCTGCTGAACGTGGTGCATCATGACGATCCGCTGTTCCGTGATGCCTCGGCCGAGGCGATTGAAATTGCGGAGCAGATCGCCATGGGTGAGGCCGAGGCCGAAGAGACGGCGGATATGATGGCGGCCAGCCCAATGATGGAGGCTGTGCGGTCAAACGGGGAACATGTGCGGATTGCCGAATTTGCGGCAACGCGGCTCAGGGCGGACACGCGGATTGCGTCGTTTTCGATCAACGGGTGGGATACGCACGCGCGGCAGGCCAATGCGATGCGCCGTGCGGCGGGCGCGTTGACGGATACGATTTTGACGCTGAAGGCGGGGCTTGGGCCAGTGTGGGAGAAAACCGCGATCCTGTGCATGACCGAGTTCGGGCGCACGGCGCGCGAGAATGGCAGCACGGGCACGGATCATGGCACGGGCGGTGCGCTGCTTTATGCGGGTGGTGCGCTACGCGGTGGTCAGGTTAAGGGCAGCTGGCCAGGGCTGGGTGATGCGGACCTGTACGACGGCCGCGATCTGATGCCGACGCGGGATGTGCGTGCCTATGCGGCGTGGGTGATGCGCGGCGTGACGGGGCTGGATGCCACGACGCTGGAACAGGCGGTATTTCCTGGCCTCGACATGGGGTCGGACCCGAGTATCCTGTTGTAGGCGGCCGGATTAAACGCCTGTGTTGGGCTCGAGCGCGTGGATGACACCAGAGGTGTCGTCGGCCAGTTCCTGAGAGGTTGTGCCGACGGAGGCCATAACAGCGGCCCCCAGCAGGACAAGCCCAGCGGTCAGCACCATCCAGTCGATGGTTGTGTTGCCGTCTTCCTCGGTCCAGAACTTCTTAACAAAGCGTTCCATGGGGATATCCTTTTGGTCGGGGTCCTATCCGTAGGGATAGGTTGGCGGTGAAATGAGGCGGATTTCTGCCGAACCTGAGGCGCGGTGCGGGGCATTTGAGGGTATTGTAATGGAAATTGGTAAACGACCCGTTGGGCCGAAGGTGCAGTTTGACGGGGCGACCTGGCCTGAGGGTCAGGACCTTGTGGGGCACTATGTGCGGCTGGAACGCGTCGATGCCACACGCCATGCGGACGCTTTGTGGCCCCATCTGAGCGCGGCACCCGAGGTGTGGGATTACCTGTTTGTCCCCCCGCCCGCAGATGCAGCGGGCTTGCGCGATATCATGGCGGCGGATGCTGCCAAGCCTGACTGGCTGGGCTACGCAATTGTGCTGCCGGACGGGGATGTGGTTGGATACGCCTATTACCTCAACATCGTGCCAGTGATGGGGTCGATCGAGGTCGGCAACATCAACTTCAGCCCCGCGCTGCAACGCACGCCAGCGGCCACGGAGGCGATGTATCTGATGATGCGAGAGGCCTTTGCGCTGGGCTACCGGCGATACGAGTGGAAGTGCAATGCGCTGAACATGCCGTCGCGACGGGCTGCGCAACGCCTTGGCTTTTCGTGGGAGGGGATTTTCAGGCAGCATATGATCGTGAAGGGCCGCAACCGCGATACCGCGTGGCTGGCGATGACGGATGCGGATTGGCCGGCCCTGAAGACGGCGTTCGAGACATGGCTGGCACCACAGAACTTCGACGACGAAGGCCGCCAACGCCTGCGCCTGTCCGAGCTGACAGGGCCGGTGCGGGTCGCGAGCGATCCGGCGCAGGTCTAGATTTGTGCGGTCCGTGAGATGCGGTCCTGCACCATGGCCGCGACGCGGGCGACCTGACCTTGCAGCGCTGTGCCCTTGGCCTGCAGATCGGCAAGGGCGGCCATTTCGGCCTCAAGCCCTGTGTCGTCGACACTGCGGGCCAGGCCACTGAGGAACTGGGTCACATAGCGGATCGAGTGTTGGTCGGAAGGATCCTCGAGCGCGATTGCGGCGGCGGCCAGATCATCGCGCAGGGCCACCTCGTCCGGGACGATGGTGTCATCCGACATCACACGCAGGCCCTTGGGCTGACGGTCCTGCGGCAGGTGTTCGAGGATTTTGGACTGGAAGTAGCCGATGCTTGAGATCGGTTTGCCCAGAAAGCCGTCGGCCCCTGCCTTCATCGCGAGGGTCTGGCCGTCAGGATCACCGGAGGTGCCCAAGAGCACATCGACACGCGGTGAGGCGGAGGCAAGGCTGCGGATCAGGTCCACGCCAGAGCCGTCGGGCAGGCCGATGTCGACAATCACGACCGAAGGGCGGTAGACCGCCAGATGCTTTTGCGCGTTGTGCAGGCTGTCGGCCCGTCTGATCCGCGCGCCGGATCGCAAACATAGAAGCCGCATCGCCTCGGACGCGAAACGGCTGTCTTCGACCACCAGAACCGTGAGCCCCAGCAGTGGCCTGTTTGTGGTCGGTGGTCGGGTCATCATGAAGTCGTCGAGGCTTTCCATCGTCTTCCCCCATCAGAGTGGCTGCTGCGACTCACTAGACCCGATTGTAGTGAATCTAAGGTTAATGACGCAGCGACCTGCGACAGGGTGGACGTTGCGCGCGGGAAAACCTTGGCGGATAAAGCGGGCAGGAGATTTATGAAGGGACCTCAAGATGATCGGACGATTGAACCACGTGGCCATTGCAGTGCCGGACCTTGAGGCGGCCTGCGCGCAGTATCGCGGGGCCTTGGGGGCCAATGTGGGCGAGCCTCAGGATGAGCCGGACCACGGCGTGACGGTGGTGTTCATTGAACTGCCCAACACGAAGATCGAGTTTCTTTATCCCTTGGGAGAGGACAGCCCGATTGCAGGCTTCCTCGAGAAGAACCCTGCAGGCGGCATTCACCATGTCTGTTACGAAGTCGATGATATCATCGCCGCGCGGGACAAACTGAAGGCCGAAGGCGCACGGGTTCTGGGGACAGGTGAGCCCAAGATCGGTGCGCACGGGAAACCGGTGCTGTTCCTGCATCCCAAGGATTTTCAGGGCTGTCTGGTCGAGTTGGAAGAAGTGTAGGGCGCATTGGTCTGGCCGACCCTCCGGGGGGAGTTGTATCGGCCAAGATGAAGCAGGGGGCTTTTGCAGGCCCGCCGCCGCGCTATGTGAGGGTTGGGAGGCGCGCCCGACGAGGGGCGCGCGTTAACCTTAATGGAGAGTTGAGATGGGGATTACCTCGGCCATCGTGTTGTTTGCGGTTGTCTGGTTCATGACGTTTTTCATCGTGTTGCCGTTGCGTTTGAAGACGCAAGGGGACGTGGGAGAGGTCGTGCCGGGGACGCATAAGTCGGCCCCAGCGGATGCGCAGATCGGGCGGCGGGCGCGGATCACGACCTACTGGGCGATCCCGATCTGGGCCATTTTGAGCACGATCATTCTGACGGGTGCGATCACGGTGCGGG
>JAHDFG010000118.1 GCA_020628265.1 Pseudooctadecabacter sp.
ATTGGGGCTGGAGCTGTCCGGCCTCGACTGGACGCCGGTCTTTGTGGATTTCTTCAAAGGTGGGGTGCGCACGGAGGACTACACCGCTAAGAACGTGATGGCCGAGGCCCCTGTTTTGGAAACAGGAGATTTTACGCTGACCCAATCCGGTTCGATCCTGCAGTGGATCACCGACGAGACCGGCAAATTCGGCGGCGGCGGGGCCGACAAGTACGAGGTCCTGCGCTGGGTTTTGTGGGACAACCACAAGATGTCAAGCCAGATGGGCGTGCTGCGGTTCCTGATGAACTTTCTGCCCGAAGACAAACGTAACCCGGATGTGATCGCCTTTACCCAAGGTCGCGCGATGGGGGCACTGAAGACGCTGAACACTCATCTTGAGGGGCGTGACTGGATCGTGGGCGACGGTCTGACCCAAGCGGACCTGTCGTGTTGTTCCTATCTGTTTTACCCCGAACCCTTTGGTTTCGCACGCAAAGACTGGCCAAACATCGACCGTTGGCTGGGCCACATCGAGGGCACTGCGGGTTGGAAACACCCCTATGACCTGATGCAGCGGGCGTTCCCGCAGAACGACTGACAAATCAGCGGCCCGTTCGGCCGCCACGTCGCGGACCAGAGTGACGCGACGATATCCTTGAAACGAAGCACGTTGACGTTCACGTCAATAGCAACGCATTCGAAAGGGAGAGCCCATGACCGACGCTTATATCTATGACGCCATCCGCACCCCGCGGGGCAAGGGCCGCAAGGACGGCTCCTTGCACGAGGTGACGTCAGCCCGCCTGTCCGCAGGCGTTCTGAACGCCCTCAAAGAGCGTAACAACCTTGAAGGCCACGTTGTGGAGGACGTGATCTGGGGGAACGTGACGCAGGTGAAGGAACAGGGGGGCTGTCTGGCCCGTACGGCGGTTCTGGCCTCTGACCTTGATGAACGCATCCCCGGTCTTGCGATCAACCGCTTCTGCGCCTCCGGCATGGAAGCCGTGAACCTTGCGGCAAACCAGGTCAAAGGCGGCGCGGGCGAGGCTTATATCGCGGGCGGTGTCGAGATGATGGGCCGCGTGCCCATGGGCTCGGACGGGGCGGCGATTGCTGTCGATCCTTCTATTGCCATGGAAAGCTATTTCGTCCCGCAGGGCATTTCTGCTGACATCATCGCGACCGAATACGGCTTCAGCCGTGACGACGCGGACCAGCTGGCCGCGGCCTCCCAACAGCGCGCAAAGGCCGCTTGGGACGACAACCGCTTTGCGAAGTCCATCGTGCCTGTCAAAGACCAGAACGGGCTCGAGATCCTTGCGCATGACGAATACATGCGCCCCGAGACGGACATGCAAAGTCTTGGCAGCCTGAAAGCCGCGTTCAAAGACATGGGTGAGGTCATGCCCGGCTTTGATAAGGTCGCGCTGATGAAGTACCCGCACCTTGAGCGGATCAACCACATCCACACGGCGGGCAACTCGTCCGGCATCGTGGACGGCGCTGCTGGCGTGTTGATTGCGTCCAAGGAATGGGGCGAGCGTATGGGCATCAAACCGCGCGCGCGGATCAAGGCCACGGCCAAGATCGGCACCGACCCAACCATCATGCTGACCGGTCCTGTGCCTGTGACCGAGCACATCATGAAGCAATCCGGCATGAGCGTCAGCGACATTGACCTCTTTGAAGTGAATGAGGCGTTCTCGTCGGTCGTTCTGCGCTTCATGCAGGCGTTCGACGTGGATCATTCCAAGGTCAACGTGAACGGCGGGTCCATTGCCATGGGTCACCCGCTGGGTGCGACCGGTGCAATCATCATCGGCACCCTGCTGGACGAGATGGAACGGTCCGATAAGGAAACCGGCCTCGCCACCTTGTGCATCGCATCCGGCATGGGTGCGGCCACCATCATTGAACGCGTGTAAGGAGCAGGGATCATGGCTGACTTTACAATGAAAACAGACGCCGACGGCGTCGCCATCATCACCTGGGACGTGCAGGGCAAGTCCATGAACGTCCTCAGCCTTGAGGGCTGGAAAGACCTGGACGATTGCGTGACGGAAGCTTTGGCGGATGATGCCGTCAAAGGCGTGGTGATCACCTCGGGCAAGGACACCTTTGCGGGTGGTATGGACCTCAACATCATCGCCAAGATGAAGGCCAGCGCGGGCGACAACCCGGCGCAGGGTCTGATGGACGGGCTGATGGAAAGCCACGGCATCCTGCGCAAGATTGAACGTGCGGGCATGGATCCCAAGACCAACAAGGGCGGCAAGCCGATTGCGGCCGCCCTGCCCGGCACGGCACTGGGGATCGGGTTGGAAATCCCGCTGGCCTGTCACCGCATCTTTGCCGCTGACAACCCAAAGGCCAAGATCGGCCTGCCGGAAATCATGGTCGGCATCTTCCCCGGCATGGGCGGCACAACCCGTCTGGTGCGCAAGATGGGCGCTATGGCGGCATCCCCCCTGCTGCTTGAGGGCAAGCTGAACGATCCCAAGAAAGCCAAGGCGGCTGGCGTCATTGACGAGGTTGTCGATGATCCGGTGGCAGCGGCGAAAGAATGGGTTCTGTCCGAGCCCAAGATCGTCAAGCCGTGGGACGAAAAGGGCTACAAGATGCCCGGTGGTGAGCCCTATCACCCTGCCGGTTTCATGACCTTTGTCGGCGCATCCGCCATGGTCAATTCCAAGACCCAAGGCGTGTATCCTGCCGCCAAGGCGCTGCTGTCGGCTGTCTACGAAGGCGCGATGGTGCCCTTTGATACGGCCATCAAGATCGAGGCGCGTTGGTTTACGTCGGTACTGATGAACCCGTCATCCGAGGCGATGATCCGGTCCATCTTCATCAACAAAGAGGCCTTGGAAAAGGGTGCCAACCGTCCTGACGTGGCCGACCAGAAGGTCAAGAAGGTCGGCGTGCTTGGCGCAGGCATGATGGGCGCTGGTATTTCGCTGGTGTCCGCACTGGCAGGCATCGAAGTGGTTCTGATCGACCGCGACCAAGAGGCCGCTGACAAGGGCAAGTCCTACACGACCGCCTATATGGACAAGGGCATCGCGCGGAAGAAAGCCACAGAAGAGAAGAAAGAGGCGGTGCTTGGCCTGATCAACGCCACCACCGATCTTGAGGCTCTGAAAGACTGCGATCTGATCGTGGAAGCCGTGTTCGAAGACGTCGGTGTGAAGGCCGAGATGACCAAAAAGGTCGAGGCGATCATCGGCGATGACGCGATCTTTGCCACCAACACCTCCACCCTGCCGATCACCGAGCTAGCGAAGGCCAGCGTGCGGCCCGAGCAGTTCATCGGCATCCACTTCTTCTCCCCCGTGGACAAGATGCTGCTGGTCGAAATCATCAAGGGCAAAGAGACGGGCGATGTGGCGGTTGCCAAGGCGCTCGACTTTGTGCGCCAGATCCGCAAGACGCCGATTGTCGTCAACGACGAGCGCTTCTTCTACGCCAACCGCTGCATCCTGCCTTACATCAACGAAGGCGTGCGGATGCTGAAGGAAGGCGTGGAGCCCGCGCTGATCGAGAATGCCGCCAAGCTGGTGGGTATGCCGCTGGGTCCGCTGCAGCTGACCGATGAGACCTCGATCGATCTGGGCGTAAAGATTGCCAAGGCCACGAAGGCTGCCATGGGCGACGCCTATGACGATGCCGCGGATGAGGTGATCTTCTGGCTGGCGGATGAGGGCCGGATGGGCCGCAAGGCGAACGCGGGCTTCTACGACTACGACGAGAAGGGCAAACGCCAAGGTCTGTGGCAGGGTCTGCGGGACAAGTATGCGCCCAAGGCAGATCAGCCTGACGTGACCGAGGTGCAGCACCGTCTGCTGTTCGCACAGGTGCTTGAGGCCGTACGCGCGCTGGAAGAGGACGTTCTGATGGACATCCGCGAAGGCGACGTGGGCGCGATCCTGGGCTGGGGCTTTGCGCCGTGGTCCGGCGGCCCGTTCAGCTGGCTCGACATCCTTGGGGCGCCCTATGCGGCCGAGCGTTGTGACCAGTTGACGGAAACCTACGGCGAACGCTTCGCCACGCCGGCCCTGCTGCGCGAGATGGCCGAAGCCGGTCAGTCTTTCTACGGTCGGTTCGGGACCGGCGTAGACAGCAAGGCCGCATAAGCAACTGATATACCTATCGAAAGGCCGCCCCTTACTGGGGCGGCCTTTTTCGTTCGGGACGCGGTTTCTTAGGGTGGCGGGCTGCCAATTTGCATATTTAACAAATATGTTAAATACTGGACCCATGAGCGATTCCGATGCCCTTGATGCCGCCTTTGCGGCCCTTGCCCATCCGGCGCGCCGCGCGATCCTTGCGCGGCTGGCGCAGGGACAGGCCAGTGTAAACACGCTGGCCGAGCCCTTTGACATGAGCCTTCCAGCGGTGTCGCGGCATATCAAGGTGCTGGAAGACGCTGGCCTGATCACCCGCGAAAAGTCCGCTCAGTTCCGGCCCTGCACCCTTAATCCCGACCCCATCAAACACGTCGTCGGCTGGGCCGAAGCCTACCGCCCCATCTGGGAGGCGCGGTTCGATGCGATGGACAGTATTCTGGCGACAATGAAGGAGACCAAAGATGACTGATGCACCCGAATGGGTCCGGATCGAGCGGACGTTTGACGCCCCCATCGCAGACGTCTGGGCCATGTGGGCCGAGGCCGAGAAATTCGCGTCGTGGTACGGGCCGATGGGCGCCACCATCCCTGTGGCTGAAATGGATGTGACGGTCGGTGGTACCCGCAAAATCTGCATGGAAATGGCCATGCCCGACCGGACCATGCAGATGTGGTTCATCGGGGTCTACAAAGAGATCAACGCCCCCAACCGGCTGGTCTATACCGAAAGCATGTGTGACGAGAACGGCGTGATCATTCCGCCCGAACAGATGGGCATGCCCGCGGGCCATCCGGATGTGACCGAGGTGATCGTGGATTTGCGTGAAGAGGGCGGACAGACCCACATGACGATGGTGCATGTGGGTGTCCCAAGCGGAACGGCTGGCGAAGGCGGCTGGATGCAAGCAATCGACAAACTTGGCGGGATGCTTGGCTGAACGACAGCACAGTCTCAGAAAAGTACGCCCTGCCTGCCCGTGTGTGTGACTGGCAGGCAGGGCCCGACCCGAGGGCTATTCTGGGGGAATGCGCCTCGGGCCGACTGCAAAGAGGGTTCAGCCCCCTCCTTTGCAAGGGTTTGTCAGGCGGCGTGGCCCGCCGTCATGGGGGCGTGAGTGGCGACAGGGCCGTCGGTGTTGGTTTCCGACATGAGGCAATCGACGAGGTCATCGGCCAAAGACAGGGACAACACATCATAGTCGGTGTCGTTCGCATCGTGCAGCAGGTCGGCCTCAGCACGGCACAGGAAGAGCGCGCCGATGTTTGCAAACACGATTTCGTCCTGTTCGAAATGCAGCTGGATCACTTCGACCCACTCGGCCGGACGGTCGCAGGTGATGCCGCGGTAGCCTTCGAGGGCTGCAGACGGGATCAGCGCGAAGGGGTCGCCTGTCAGCGCTTCGGCCAGATCGCTTTCAACCAGTACGGCCTGATGCGGCAGGATGGTCATGTTTTCGAGGTTGCCAAGGGCACCGGCGGGCACATTGAGCGGCCAGCTTGTAGTTTCATCGTAGTCAGCCATCAGCACGTGGCGGGTGACGGAGACGACGCGTTGCAGGCCGCCGTCAAATGTCAGCACGTCCTGTCCGGGCTGGATTTTCTCGATTGCGGTCCAGCCGTTGCGGGTGGCGACCTTCGTGCCGGCAACCATGCCTGTGGTCCATGCATCGAGTTTCGGCAGCGCCGCACCCGAAGCGGACGTTGCATCCCATGCTGTGTTCTTCCAAGCAAACATTTTAAATCCCCATCTTTTATTTTTGTTTTCACGATCGCCCTGGCAGGGGCTGGTGTTGATCGCGACATGACTAGAAGGAGTGATTCCCAAGACGGACCTTGGCCGACAAAGGGGCAAGTTTAGGGCATTGGACAAAATTAACGGGGAATGAACTGGTTAACGGGCTCTTAATCGCCGGATTGGAAACAATCGCCCGATCAGGTGGGGTCAAACCCGTAGCCATGGGCCGCAATGTCCGCCGCACAAAGGTCCAAAAGCAGTTCTGCGTCGGCTTCTGTATAAAATCCGCGCCAGTCCCGCGGCCGCTGGCTTTCATTTGCCCGTGGCAGGGTTAGTGCAAAGCCGAGGTGGTCATTCAGCACGGCAAGATCATCCTCCAGTTGTTCCAGCCGGAGGTAGAGGTCCGCATGCACCCGCCCCGCGCCGTCGGTCATGTAACGGGCATAGGGCCAGTTGCGCAGGGAGGCTTGCGTGTGGGGATGGTTCAGGAAGGACGAGAACCCCAAGGATTGGGCCAGCAAGACCGCATCATGCTGAAATGTCTGGTTTTGCAGCCAATGGTAGTAGCTAACCGCGCGGTCCCATGGGTTACGAACGAGGGTAAACGTAAAGAAGTCTTCCATCTGGTCGCGAGTGATCAGGCCCTCGGCCTCTGCCAGTGTCGAATGCTTCCACAGGCGGCCTGCGGTCTCGATGCCCTTCAGACGGCCCTTGCGACGTTTGGCCTTGGGGGTGTCGCCGATCAGGATGTCGTCGGCCT
>JAHDFG010000119.1:0-4657 GCA_020628265.1 Pseudooctadecabacter sp.
AACCTCGCCTCGGTCCCGTAAGCCCGCACAAGGCGCTTGGCCCAGCGATCATCCAAAAACGGGTAGGATGACTTGAGATCAGCAATCAATTGATCCACCCCATCCACTGCGAAATCCCCACCGGGCAGGGCGACACCTGCCGTCCAATCGCCGGAGGTATCCGGGAAGAACGGCACGATCTTAGCCAACGCACTTTGCGCCAAACGCCGATACGTCGTGATCTTGCCACCAAAAATGTTCAGGATGGGCGCGCCGCCATTGGTGTCCACTTTCAACGTGTAGTCCCGTGTTGCGGCCGTCGCACTCTGCGCGCCATCATCGTACAGGGGCCGGACACCGGAATACGTCCACACAACGTCATCCTTCGTGATGTCCTGTTTGAAATACTCGTTCGCGAAGGCGACAAGGTAGTCACGTTCTTCATCCGTACAGACCGGCTTGATCGACGGATCGTCGTGTTCCGCATCCGTCGTACCGATCAGCGTGAAATCTGTCTCATAGGGGATCGCAAAAATGATCCGCCCGTCCGTGCCTTGGAAGAAATAGCACTTGTCGTGATCGAACAGCCGCTTGGTGACGATGTGCGACCCGCGCACCAGCCGCACACCCTCGGTCGAGTTCAGCCGCACCTTCTGCTGGATCACATCACCAACCCATGGACCGGCCGCATTCACCAGCATCTTCGCGCGAACGGTTGTCTCTTCTCCGGTGTCTGCGTCCTGCAGCTGAACAACCCAATGGTTCTCATGGCGGATTGTCGACGTGACTTTTGTGCGGACCATGATCTTTGCACCACGGTTTTCAGCATCACGGGCGTTCAGAACGACAAGGCGCGAATCCTCGATCCAGCAATCGGAATACTCATAGGCCTTCTCAAACCGGTCCTCGATCCCTTTGCCTTCAGGCGCGGTACGCAGATCAACCGTTTTCGTACCCGGCAGAATCTCCCGTCCGCCGAGGTTGTCATACATGAACAGGCCCAGACGGATAAGCCACGCGGGGCGGCGACCCTTCATCCATGGCATAACGACATTCAACAGCTTGGACGTCGGCGTCGACCCCTCAAACCGCATGTCCTTGTGATAAGGCAGCACAAACCGCATCGGCCATGAGATGTGCGGCATCGCCCGCAACAGGGTCTCCCGCTCGATCAAGGCCTCACGGACCAAACGCACCTCGAAATACTCCAGATAGCGCAGACCACCGTGAAACAGCTTGGTCGAGGCGCTGGACGTGGCAGAGGCAAGGTCATTCATCTCGGCCAACCCGACGCTCAGACCACGGCCCGCTGCGTCACGGGCAATGCCGCAGCCGTTGATGCCACCGCCAATAATGAAAAGGTCAAAATCCGTCTTCGTGTCCGTCATGACATCCATCCGATTCGAGTGTTTTCGTCTTGCGCCACCACCTAACAAAAGAACCAAAAAAGAAAAAGAACGAAATTTATTGATGTTCGTTTCTGGTAAAAGCGAACATTGTGCCCTATATGGATCGCATGAGCTTCAGACACCAACAAATCCTCGAAATGGCCCGTAAAGACGGGAAAGTCAGCGTCGAAGGGCTGGCAACGGCCTTTGATGTGACGTTGCAGACGATCCGGCGCGACCTTTCGGAATTGGCGGATCAGGGGAGATTGGAACGTGTCCACGGCGGGGCTGTGTTGCCATCGGGGCTGCACAATATCCGCTATGAGGACCGCCGCAGCCTCAGCAGTGACGCCAAGACACAGATCGGTCTGCGTTGCGCCGCCCGCATTCCCAACGGCTCGTCCGTTTTCATCGGTATAGGCACAACGTGTGAGGCCGTGGCCCGCGCCCTTGTCCACCACGAAGGCTTGATGGTGATGACGAACAACCTCAACGCCGTACCGATCCTGTCGACCAACGAGACGAACACAGTTCTGGTCACGGGCGGGCGGCTCCGCCATGCGGACGCTGGTCTGGTCGGGACGCAAGCCGCCTCCGTAGCCGGTTCTCTCAAATACGACACTGCCGTGATCGGGTGTTCTGCGCTCGACGCCTCTGGCGACCTCTATGACTATGACCTGGACGAGGTTGCCGTCAGTCAGGCGGTCATCAATTCCAGCCACGTCACAACGCTTGTGGCGGATAGCGAGAAATTTAATCGACAGGCCCCCGCGCGCATCGCCCGAATGTCGGAAATGTCCATATTTGTGACTGATCCCGCCGCGCGCCCGAAAGTTTCCCAATGGAAATTACCGTCATGCGAAGTGCTTTTCGCAGGCCTTCCCTGACCAAACGGTCAGATAAAACCGCTGGCCCCCCAAAATGGGCCACGCTATGCACCCCCCCAACATTGACTGCCCAAAGGAAGGACTCCTCAATGGCAAACATCATGCGCACAACTGCGACGGCTATGGCCCTTGCACTAACGACCACTGCCGCGATGGCGCAGGACGTCACCCTTCGTGTTCACCACTTCATGTCTGAGGTGTCCGGCCTGCATGCAGATCTTCTTGTGCCCTTCAAGGAAGACATCGAAGCCGCCAGCGATGGCCGGATCGAGGTTGAACTCTACGCTTCCATGGCGCTGGGCGGTGGGCCCGCTGACCTTTACGACCAAGCTGCCGATGGTGCCGTTGACATCATCCTGACCCTGCCCGGCTACACCGCGGGCCGCTTCAACCGCACCGAAGTGTTCGAACTGCCCTTCCTGATGGATGACACCGTCGCAGGCTCCAAAGCCTTCTACGATCTGGTCGAGGCCGAACTGCAGGACGATGAATACGACGAAACGCACATTCTGGCCGCTTGGGTCCACAGCCGTGGTCACTTGCACGCCGAAGAGCCCATCCGCACGCTTGAGGACCTGTCCGGTCGCGAAATGCGCGGCCCGACCCGTGTGGTGACCGATCTGCTGGGCGAACTTGGTGCGATCCCTGTCGGCATGCCCCTGCCCGCGATCCCCGAAAACCTGTCCAAAGGCGTCATCAGCGGTGCGGCCCTGCCTTGGGAAATCACGCCTTCCATCCGTCTGGCCGAAATGGTGACCAACCACACCGTGATCGAAGAAGGCCCCGCGCTCTACACCGCGACCTTCATCCTCGCGATGAACATCGACGCCTATGACGACATGCCCGACGACCTGCGTACCATTCTGGACGAACACACAGGCAAAGCCATGTCCGAGACCGCAGGTGCCGTCATGCGCAACCGCGACCAGATCGGCCGTGACGCCGCCGAAGGCAACACCTTCATCGAACTGGACGAAGCCGAACTCGCCCGCTGGGTCGAGGCTGCTCAGCCCGTCTATGGCCGCTGGGTCGAACGGGCAGCCGACGAAGGCTTCGACGGTGAAGCCGCCATCGATCAGGCCCGCGCCCTGATCGAAGAAAACAAGTAACTGGTCAGAGGCGGACAGGACATGTTTGCCCGCCTCGACCGCACGGTTGAACGACTGTGCATCTGGATCGCCGTCGCGGGGGGGCTTGGCCTCCTCGCGGCAACGATCCTCACCTGTATCTCCATCCTGATGAAACTGGTCCGCCGCGCGATGGAAGCGGTGGATTGGACGCCAGACGCCCTTGCGTGGCTCCGTCCGATCTTGGGCGAAGAGGAGCTGGTGCAATACTCTGTCGCCCTCGCCCTCTTTGCGGCCCTGCCTTACGTGATGTACGCCAAAGGCCATATCACCGTTGATCTGTTCAAATCGAAATTCGGCCCACGCCTGAACCGTCTGCTGGACCTGTTGGGCGACCTCACCCTCGCCGTGATCGCCTACCTTCTTTTTACCCGCCAATGGACGCTTCTGTTCAGCCCCGCGCGA
Source organism: Pseudooctadecabacter sp. (assembly GCA_020628265.1). Lineage (GTDB taxonomy): Bacteria > Pseudomonadota > Alphaproteobacteria > Rhodobacterales > Rhodobacteraceae > Octadecabacter. The sequence continues at coordinate 3,787 of JAHDFG010000119.1, forward strand.
CGCAATGACCTGCCGTGGATGACCGAAGCCCTATCGGGCAACTGGGTGGAAATCCTCGACCGGCTCAAGGACCGGCCCGAAAGCCAGATCCTTGGCATCAAACTCTGGCCCACCTACCTGATGGCCGAATTGCTGACCGGCCTGTTTTTCCTTGTCGCAGTGTTCTGTGTCGTGCGCTCTGCCCGTGCACTGGTTCGGGGCGCGTAGCACATGGAATTCCTGACCGACTTCCAACTGGGCCTGCTGGGCTTTCCCGCGCTCCTGCTGCTGATCTTCCTGCGCGTCCCCCTCGCCGCGTCTTTGTTCATCGTGGGCCTCCTCGGCACCTTCATCGTCGAGGGCAACGCACGCCTGATGAACAGCCAGCTGAAGACGTTCCTTTATGGGACGCTGACGAACTACTCCTTCTCCATCATCCCGCTGTTCCTGCTGATGAGCGAATTCGCCACCCGTGGCGGCATGTCCCGCAACCTGTTCAACGCAGCCAACGCGTGGCTGGGCCACCGCAAGGGCGGGCTGGCCATGGCCGCAGTGGGGGCCTCCGCGGGCTTCGGTGCGGTTTGCGGATCGTCGCTGGCAACGGCATCTTCCATGGGCAAGGTCGCCCTGCCTGAACTCCAACGTGCGGGCTACTCCGGCGCGCTGTCGACAGGCGCTTTGGCCGCTGGCGGGACACTGGGTATCCTGATCCCGCCGTCTGTGGTGCTTGTGGTCTATTCGATCCTTGCAGAACAGAACATCGAACGGCTGTTCGTCGCGGCCTTCATCCCCGGTCTGATCGCGATGCTCGGGTACATGATCACCATCGCGATCTATGCCCGCATCGTGCCCGAAGCCGCCGCCCAAGGCCCACGCCTGCCCTATGCCGATC
>JAHDFG010000119.1:4757-6520 GCA_020628265.1 Pseudooctadecabacter sp.
GCCCGCATCGTGCCCGAAGCCGCCGCCCAAGGCCCACGCCTGCCCTATGCCGATCGTTTCCGCGCCTTGGGCCCCGTCTGGCCCGTCCTGCTGATCTTCGCCGTCGTCATCGGCGGCATATATACCGGAGCCTTCTCCCCCACCGCCGCTGCCGCCGTCGGCGTCGCAGGCACCGCCATCGTGGCCCTTGCCAACCGCAGCCTTGGGCTAACAGCGCTGAAAGAGAGCCTTTTCGCCACCGGCAAGACCTCCGGCATGATCTTCTTCATCGTGGTGGGGGCAACGGTCTTCAACTCGTTCCTGTCGTCGGCCCAAGTGCCGCAAACACTCGCAGACGTGTTCCGTTCGGCAGAGCTGTCCCCATGGGTGATCCTTGCCGGAATGCTGCTGCTTTACCTGATCCTTGGCACCGTCATGGACAGCCTCGCCATGATCTTCCTGACCGTGCCCATCTTCATCCCCATCGTCACCGAACTGGACTTCGGCCTGACACCCGATGAAATCGGCATCTGGTTCGGGATTTTGGTGCTCATGGCGGCCGAGGTCGGGCTGATCACGCCGCCCGTTGGCCTGAACCTCTTCGTCATCAACGCCATGGCCAAGGACGTGCCAATCAGCCAGACCTACAAGGGTATCCTGCCCTTCGTGGCCTCGGACATCCTTCGCATCGCGCTGCTGGCCAGCTTCCCTGCGATCACCCTTTGGCTCGTGCGCTTGCTAAGTTGATTACCACTCAAACGCGGGTGCGGTGACACGGCGGCCCAAGGTCATCGCGTCGGACACATGCACCATCGGCGCAAGATCCACATCAGACTCACCTGCCTTCACCAGTTCAGCCATCCGCGCATAAAGCGCCGGATATTCACCCAGTTCCGCCACCGGCATTTGCTGGTCGTTCACAACGCATTCGTTGCCGCCCTCAAGCAGATGCACCGTATCACCATCCGTCGTGCGGAAGGTCATCTCCCACATCTGGGTACCTTCCTTCAGCCAATCGAACTCGGCCGTCACCCCGCCGGAGAACGTCAGGTTCGCCTTGATCGGTGTCTGCCGGTTCTCAGGCGTGTAAACCACGGCCTCGCGCAGGAAAACAGGCGCGGGCAGAACCTCTGTCAGGATCGACAGCGCGTTGATACCCGGATCGAACACCCCCATGCCGCCCGGTTCAAACACCCAGTCCTGACCGGGGTGCCACTGGCGCACGTTCTCTTTCCAGTCGATATGCGCTGTCTCAATCGTCTTGCCAGCCAACGCGGCCTTCGCTGCCTGCACACCCTTGGCCATCCGGCTGTGCCACGTGGCAAACAACGTCAGGCCCTTATCTGCGGCCAAGGCTTGCAAATCGTACACCTCGGCCAGCGTTGCACCGGGGGGCTTTTCCAGCATCACATGGCGCCCTGCCTCAAGACAGGCCTTGGCGTAATCGTACCGAGGCACCGGCGGCAGACACAGGCTCACAACCTCAACATCAGCGTTTTCCGCCAACATAGTGTCTAAATCCTTGTACGACGGCACTCCATCAACAGTCCCTGCGCGGCTGACAGTTGCCGCCAGTTCCCAATCGTCCGAGGCCGCAAGCGACGGTACATGTTGATCGACCGCGATCTTGCCAATTCCAACCAGTGCAATCTTCATCAGTGGCTCTCCCGTGCGACTTCGTTTCCGCGGCGACCAACAAGGAAGTCAAAATCTGCCCCCTGATCGGCACGGTTCACCTTATCATAATACAACTGCGCGTATCCGCTATCCGGCCGCGGTACAGG
>JAHDFG010000120.1 GCA_020628265.1 Pseudooctadecabacter sp.
TTGTTGTTGCCGCCAGAACGGGTAAGGACGCGGCCCATGCAGCTTAGGACAAATCTGCCCTGACGCTCAATGCACCTTTGCCTTTTGGTTAAGACGGCAAGTTTCTTTGGCTTTCAAATATCCAAAAACGCGGCGCAGCCGCGCCCGTCGGATATACGAAGTAAACTCGAAAAACTGATCCGCGGTCGGATTTGCAAAGCAAATTCGAAACACTACCCGTTCAACAATGCCATAGCCGCCGCATGCAATTCCGGCGTGGCCGCCGCAAGCGCCGTGCCACCCTCATACGCCAGCCCGCCCTGCCAATTGGTCAGCATTCCGCCCGCCGCTTCGATAACGGCAATGGGCGCCTGAATGTCATATGCGCTCAAACCTGCTTCAATCACCAGATCCACCTGCCCCGCCGCCAACAGTGCATAGCCGTAACAATCCATCCCGTAGCGCGTCAGCTTGCAGCTTTGCGCCACCCGGTGAAAGGCCTCCTGCTCCGCCTGCGATCCGACTTCGGGAAAGGTTGTCAGGATCGTCGCCTGATCCAGTGCCGTGACAGCAGAGACACCCAAAGGCCGCTCGCCCAAGGGGCCATTCAGAACAGAGCATCCGAAGCCCCCCTCGAACCGCTCCCCGATATAGGGTTGGTCAATCACACCATAGAGAGGGCCGCCCGCATCACGCACCGAAATCAAAACGCCCCACGTCGGGGTTCCACTGATAAAGCCGCGCGTGCCATCAATTGGGTCCAGCACCCACTCAAGACCCGTGGACCCGTCGGAGGTCCCGTATTCCTCACCCAGAATGGCGTCCTGCGGCCGCAAACGCGCAAGGACGCCGCGCATGGCCCGTTCGGCCGCGCGATCGGCCTCTGTGACCGGATCAAAGCCGCCTGCATCCTTGTTGTCTGACGCAAGGCCACTGCGGAACAAAGGCAAAATGGCCGCGCGGGCAGCGTCGGCCATTTCATGTGCGCAGGCCCGCAAGTCGTCTTGCAGGCCTGATGTCAAATCGACTGTTTTCATCGTCTAGCCTCACCCGTCCGTGGTCCTTCCCGCGGTAGCGGGCTTGGGGGTGTCAGGTCAAGCCGACTAGCGCAGCTTAGGCGACGTCGCTCAGGACGCGCGCCAGATCAAAGAGGCGGCGACGCTGGTTCTCGGGGATCGCGTAATAGCTGCGCAAAAGCTCAAGCGCTTCCTTGTCTGAAAGGATGTCACTGGGCATGCCGTTCAGGTCGGCAGGAATATCCGCCTGGTCGAGCCCTTCAAAGAAAAATGCCACATCCACACCCAGAGCGTGGGCAATGTCCCACAGACGAGAGGCGCTGACGCGGTTCATTCCGGTTTCGTATTTCTGGATCTGCTGGAATTTGATCCCAACCTGATCGGCCAGTTGCTGTTGCGTCGTGCCGCTAACCCAGCGGCGGTGGCGAATGCGCTTTCCGACGTGCACGTCTACCGGATGTTTCATTTGTACTTTCCTGCTTTGGTTTTGGGCCAACACGTCGAGGAGTGGTATGCCGACCCTGCTAACAAACATAGCCGCACGAGGCAGCAGACCCGTTAGAACCGAGCCCCCCAGAGACACGCAAGGGTTGCAGCATCGGACCTGTCCTTAAGGACAGGCTCGTCGCGCGAAATTAACCAAAACCCAATGATTTCACCATGAAATTCCGGCCGTAACGTCGGACCTTGCACACCGGCGCGGAAGCTGGTCACGTAGGCAAAACTGCCCAAACGGGGATCGCGATGCGCGCATATCTTGTCTCAAGTCACGACACGTCACCTGACCTGACCGAGGTCGATACACCCAAGCCCGCCGCTGGAGAGGTGCTGTTACAGATCGAGGCTTGCGGCCTGAACTTTGCCGATCTGTTGATGGCAAAAGGCACCTATCAGGACACGCCCGCCCCGCCCTTTGCCCTCGGGATGGAGGTTTGCGGCACGGTGCTGGCCCAAGGGGACGGCGTGACAGAGCCCGCCATCGGCACCCGTGTCGCCGTCTTCGGTGGCAAGGGCGGGCTGGCGGATCAAGGTGTCTTCCCCGCGGATCTATGCATCGAAGTGCCCGCGGCCATGACCGCAGCGCAGGCGGCGGGGTTTCAAGTGGCCTATGGCACGTCCCATCTGGCCCTGACGCGCCGCGCACACTTGCAAGCCGGAGAGACTCTCTTGGTGCTTGGGGCTGCGGGCGGCGTCGGTCTGACGGCGGTGGAAATCGGCAAAGCCATGGGTGCGACGGTGATTGCCGTTGCGCGAGGGGCCGAAAAGCTGGCCATCGCAAAGGCCGCCGGAGCTGATCACCTGATCGACGCCAACGCGGACCTGACAGCGGAAGTAAAAGCCCTTGGCGGCGCGGATGTGGTCTATGATCCCGTCGGAGGTGACGCCTTTGCTGCCGCCGTGCGCGCCACCAATCGCGAAGGCCGCATCATCGTTATCGGTTTCGCCAGCGGCAACCTGCCCGAGGTGAAACCCAACCACCTTCTGGTCAAGAACATCTCGCTGATTGGCTTCTACTGGGGCGGTTACCTGAAATTTAACCCCAAGGCCCTGACCGACAGTATGGCAGAATTGATGGACTGGTACGCCCAAGGCCGACTCTCGCCCCATGTCAGCCACGTGATACCGCTGGACCAAGCCGCAGACGCACTGGACCTTTTGCGCACCCGCAAGAGCACGGGAAAGGTCGTCGTGACGCCGTAGCGGTTCAGGCGCGGCGCAGCAAATCCTGTGGGGCCCAAGCCGACAGATAGGATTGACGGACCATCCGGTAGAGAGCCTGCTGCACAGGATCATCTTTCGACTGCATATAAAGGACGATCTGCGTCTCACCGGGATCGGGCAGACCGGCATCAGACGGGACAGGTTCTGATTGTTCGGGCAAGTGCCCGCGGATCACGGCATTCACCGCCAGATCAGCGCTGACAACAGCCTGAACGGCATTGTCGAGCTCCGATTCCACGACCATCGTCCAGTCGAATCTGTCCTCATCCATACGTTTCAACACGCCACTGCGGAAAATGCAGTTCTTGCAAAAGGCGACTGGCAAGGGACGTTCCTTGTGCGCGGTGCCGCCAATGGCCCCGACCCAGACCAGCGGCAGCGTGACCAGTGCCTCGCCCCCCTCGCCCGGCTGGCTCTCGGTGGTCAGGATTGTATCGACCTCACCACGGGCAAACATCTCTCGCAGGTTTTTTGTCGGCGCGGAGACCAGTTTGATCTTCATGCGCGGAAAATCCGCCGCAAACTGACGCAAAACAGGCGGGATATAGGGATAGATGATGTCGTGGGGCACGCCCAACGTTACCTCCCCCTCGAAATCCTGCGATGTCAGTTTCTGCAGCGCCTCGTCGTTCAGGGCGAGCATCCGGCGCGCGAAACTCAAAAGCTGCTCCCCCTGCGGCGTCACTGAAATCTGGCGGCTGCTGCGGTCAAGCAAATCAAGCCCAAGGCTTTCTTCGAGCCGTTTCAGCTGCATCGAAACAGCAGACTGCGTCAGGTTCAAAACGCCTGCGGCGCGGGTCACACCCCCCGCATCGGCAACCGTCACAAAAGACCGGAGCGAGGTCAGATCGAGGTTTCTGGCCATATCACAAATCCTGATGTTTCAAATTTCAATCATTCATTTCCATTATGGAACAGGGCGACGCATATATCAACATATCGAATGCAAGAAAGAAAACATATCACGAAAGGAAAAGGAAAATGTCGATTGCACTGTCGTCCGTCCGCCCCGCCTCCCGTTCCCGCTCCGTTGGCCTTTCCAACGGCATCCACCGCATGGCACGTGTCTGGGCCGAGCGCCGCGCCCTCGCGCAGCTTGATGGCGCACGTCTGCGGGACCTCGGGATTTCCCCTGCCGAAGCATCAGCCGAGATTGCACGCCCCTTCTGGGATTTGCCCGCCGGGCGCTGACTGCGGCTTGGCCGTGGCGTTCCCGACAATTTAAGGTGGAAACACACTGTCACGCCGCCGGTTTTCCTTGAAAAACAGGGGCGGCGTGCCAATATCCCACCCGAGGGAGTTCCGGCAGCCACCGGGGCCCGACGTATTTACGTTCAACCTTGGAGGGAATTCATGGCTGACTACAGAAACCCGCAGATGACGGCCGGTGTCGGCGTTCGGTCTGCGCAAATTGATGAGGGCCTGCGCGCCCATATGAACAAGGTGTACGGGCTTATGTCCGGAGGCCTGTTCCTGACCTTTTTGGCCGCTTGGGCCATCGGGTCGATGACCGTTTCGGCTGAGCCCACGCAATATGCGCTGGGGTCCGGTCGTTACTTGACCGATCTGGGTGCCACCCTGTACCTGAGCCCGCTGAAGTGGGTGCTGATGTTCCTGCCGCTCGGCATGGTGTTTTTGTTCGGCGCGATGATTAACCGCATCTCGGCTGCCGGCGCGAACCTGTTCTTCTACGTCTTTGCTGCGGCAATGGGTGTGTCAATCTCGTGGATTTTCGTGGCCTTCACCGGCACGTCGATCGCGCAGGTGTTCCTGATCACATCCATCGCTTTTGCGGGTCTGTCCTTGTGGGGCTACACCACCAAGCGTGACATCTCCGGTTGGGGCAGCTTCCTGATCATGGGCGTTATCGGCCTGATCGTCGCGTCGATCGTCAACATCTGGCTGCAGTCCGACGCTTTGGGCTGGGCTGTTTCTGTCATCGGTCTGCTGATCTTTGCCGGTCTGACAGCCTACGATACGCAGCGGATCAAGAACGAGTATGTGGCACATGCGGCTCACGGCGATCAGGAATGGTTGGACAAGTCAGCGATCATGGGCTCGCTGAGCCTCTACATCAACTTCATCAACATGTTCATGTTCCTGCTCCAGTTCCTGGGCAGCCGCGAATAACACAGCACTGACATGACACGATCTGGGCCGCCTTCGGGCGGCCCTTTTTCGTTCTGGGGAGGTATTTCGAATTTGCTTTGCAAATCCGACGACGTCTTATTTTATCGAATTTACTTCGCAAATCCGACAGGCGCGCCTTCGGCGCGTTTTTGAGTATTTGAAAACCAAAGACAGCTAGAGGTTGCGCGACATCTCAACCGCAGGAAAATCGATACCCGGTCCAAGGGGGACTGTGATGTCCCGTCGCGCAGAAAACCCCATCGCTGCGTAGAACGGCACAGCGGTAAGCGTGGACAGACAGTCCAATCGTCGGACGCCCTGCGATGAGACATCTGCGACGACATGGTCGATCAAGCGACGCCCGACCCCACGGCGGGTTGCGCGGTCGTCTGTTACAACATGACGGATGTGCCCTACACCACGGGTGACCGCCCCGCCACCGGGGGCTGCGGCTGTCCATCCCCCTGCGCCAAGGAGGGCACCATCGTCCTCTACCAGAAAGTAGCTGCCTGAGGTCACAAGCGCAGGCTGCGCGCGGCTGATTTTGGGCAATGCGAGGACCAACATGGACGGGGCATAATCCGGTTTCAGCAAACGCGGATAGGCACGCGCGAGCAGGGCGTCGACGCGGGCAATATCCGGACCTTCGGCTATACGGACCGTAAACATGCCATCCCCCTTCGGTCATTGGGCGCATGACGCGCCTACAGCGCCCTGACATGGCCGAAACGCAAACGGGCCGCACGTTGCCGTGCGACCCGTCGTCATTCAAAAGTCAGGCGATCTTACTTGATCTTGCCTTCCTTGTATTCGACGTGCTTGCGCACCACCGGGTCATACTTCCGCACGACCATCTTTTCGGTCATGGTGCGCGCGTTCTTCTTGGTCACATAGAAGTGGCCCGTGCCTGCGGTGGAGTTCAGGCGGATTTTGATCGTGGTTGGCTTCGCCATGGTCTCTCTCCGGTTTCGCGAGGGCGGGCCCACGCGTGAATTCATCTAGAAGCCCGCCTTCTAAGGGGTTTGGCCCCCGAGTCAACAGCAATCGCGCGTCAAACGCCCTCGGACGAGGCGGCCCAGAGGTTCAGCCCCTTTTCCGTCGCGTGTTCGTCGATGGCAGCGAGTTCGGCATCGGTGAAGTCGAGGTTGCCGACGGCCGCCGCACAATCTGTGATTTGCGATGCTTTCGAGGCCCCGATCAGCGCCGTCGTCACCCGTTCGTTTCGCAAGACCCAAGCCAGCGCCATCTGCGCAAGTGTCTGTCCGCGAGCCTCAGCGACTTCGTTTAGCGCGTTGAGGGCCGCAATCATCTCGTCGGTGATGACCTGCGCATCCAAAGACTTGCCTTGCGTCGCACGGGAGCCGTCCGGCACACCGTTCAGATACTTGCCGGTCAGCAGGCCCTGAGCCAGAGGCGTGAAGGCAATCGACCCCACTCCGCAATCGTCCAAGGTGTCCAGCAATCCATCCCGTTCGACCCAACGGTTCAGCATATTGTAGCTGGGCTGATGGATCAGACAGGGAGTGCCCAGATCGTTGAGAATCTCTACAGCCTGACGGGTTCGTTCCGAGTTGTAGGACGAGATGCCAACGTATAGCGCACGGC
>JAHDFG010000121.1:0-3367 GCA_020628265.1 Pseudooctadecabacter sp.
GGCACGTCCATGTCGTAGGTCACCCATTGGGTGGCCGTGGCGTGTTTGTCGTACACCCCCCGCGCCCGCGCGTTGTCCGTGGCTGTGATCCAGCGGACGACCGAATGGCCCTGCTGTTTCGCGTATCCCTGTGCGGCGGCCAGCAAGGCATCGGCTGCCCCACTCCCCCGTGCGGCGGGGGACACGAAAAGATCATCCAGATACAGCCCTGTCGCTGACGCTAAGGGTCGCGCGAAGGCCCGCACATGGGCAAGGCCAATCAAGACGCCATCGTCATCGGCAACGAAGCCGTCAACCTCATGTGCAGGGTCGTTGATCCAATCCCAGACCCGCGCGCGCATCTCCGGCGTTTGCGGGACCTCATAAAACTGGGCGTAGGCATCATAAAGCGCATCCCACGCCGGACGATCCCGCGCGTCAATGCGCCGGACAATCATGCCGCTTTTTCAAGCTCGAAGGCGTCGTGCAGGGATTGCACGGCCAGTTCCATGTACTTGCGGTCGATCAGCACGCTGACCTTGATCTCGGACGTGGTGATGACCTTGATGTTCACGCCTTCGTCGCGCAGCGTCGCGAACATCTTCGCCGCGACACCGGCATGTGACCGCATCCCGATGCCGACGATGGACACTTTGGCCACGCCTTCATCCGCCACCAGATCGTGGAAGTTGATGTCACCGGCCGCCTTGGCCTCTTCCATCGCCTTTTCCGCGCGTTTTACCTGATCCACGGGGCAAGAAAACGTCATATCCGTCCGCCCCTCTTCCGAGATGTTCTGCACGATCATGTCGACGTTCACGCCAGCTTCGGCCAGTGGCCCGAAAATTGCGGCAGCGATCCCGGGGCGGTCAGCCACGGAAATCAGCGTCATCTTTGCTTCGTCACGGGAATAGGCCACACCGGCCACAACGTTGGATTCCATGATCTCTTCCTCCGCACAGACGAGCGTTCCGGCCTCGTCGGATTGTTCTTCAAACGATGACAGCACCCGCAGGCGCACCTTGTAGCGCATGGCCAGTTCCACAGACCGCGTCTGCAGCACCTTGGCGCCAAGCGAGGCAAGCTCCAACATCTCTTCGAACGAGATTTTGTCCAGCTTGCGGGCCTTGTCGGTGATGCGTGGGTCGGTGGTGTAAACCCCGTCCACGTCCGTATAAATATCGCAGCGTTCCGCACCAAAGGCGGCGGCAAAGGCCACGGCCGTGGTGTCCGATCCGCCACGGCCCAGCGTGGTGATCCGGCCTTCAGGGCTGACCCCTTGGAAGCCTGCCACGACAGCCACTTTCATGCCCTCGCCGAACTTGGCCATGATGTTGTCGGTCGGGATTTCCTCGATCCGTGCACTGGAGTGGGCGGACGTGGTCTTCACCGGCACCTGCCAGCCCTGCCAGCTGCGCGCCGGCACGTCCATTTCCTGCAACGTCAGCGCCATCAGGCCCGCTGTGACATTCTCACCCGACGACACGACTGCATCGTATTCGCGTGCATCATAAAGCGGAGAGGTTTCACCCACAAAGCCCACCAGCTTGTTCGTCTCACCGGACATGGCCGACACGATCACGATCACGTCGTAGCCCTTGGCCACCTCAACGCCCACGCGCTTGGCGGCCCGTTTGATCCGGTCCAGCGTGGCCACCGAGGTGCCACCGAATTTCATCACCAGAACTGGCATAGTCTTCCCTGTCTTTGGGTCCGCGTTCTCTTATGACGGGCAGCACAGGGACGCAAGGTCAGCCCCGCAGAACAGCGCCGGGATTGAGAATACCCCTGGGATCGAGCGCCGCTTTGATCGCCCGCATCATCGCAAGCTTCGCCGGATCACCGTAAGTTTCGAGGTCTTTGACCTTAAGCCGACCAATCCCGTGCTCCGCACTGACGGACCCGCCCATGGCATGCGCCAGATCGTGAACACAGGCCTTCACTGCGTCCCGTTGGTGCGCGTGATCGGCGCGGGTTTTGCCAGGCTGTGGAAAGACATTGTAGTGCAGGTTCCCGTCACCCAAATGGCCGAAGCAATTGATCCTGAAGTCGTCAATTTCCGCCAGTTTCGCAGGCGCGACCTTGATAAACTCGGGAATGGCCGAAATCGGCACGGAAATATCATGGGACGACACTGACCCGATCCGGCGGTTGCCTTCGGGGATCTGCTCACGGATGGCCCAAAGGTCATCCGCCTGCTGAACTGATTGCGCGATAACGCCGTCCAGCACGTCCTCCTCTGCCGCCTCGAATAGTGCCGTCAGGGCCGCTTCGGGGTCCTGACCCTCAGGCAATCCGATCTTGGTCAGCACGGTCCATTCAGGCGTCTGCGCAAAAGGCGCGTGATAAGTGATCCCTGTTTCATCCAGAAAATCGAACCCCTGCCTGTGGATCAGCTCAAACGCCGTGATGGCCTCCCCCAACAGATCGCCAGCGCGGGCCAACAGGGAGACGGCGGCCTCAGGCGACGGCACGACAAACATCGCCGTGGCCTCCCGTGCAGGACGCGGCATCAAACGCAGCGAGGCGCCGGTGATAACCCCCAAGGTCCCTTCGGAGCCGATGATCAAATCCTTCAGGTCGTAGCCCGTATTGTCCTTGCGCAACCGGCTCATGCCATTCCAGATCGTGCCGTCGGCCAGAACAACCTCCAGCCCCAGACACTGGGCGCGGGCGTTGCCATAACGGATCACATTCAGCCCGCCTGCGTTGGTGGCAAGCAAACCACCGATCCGCGCGGATCCTTCAGAGGCCAGCGACAGCGGAAACAGCCGCCCGACTTTCTCGGCCTCGGCCTGTACATCCTGCAAGATGATACCCGCGTCGACCTCGATGACGTTCTCATCGCGGTAAACCGCGCGGACTTTGTTCATCCGCGCCAGTGACAAGACCACGGGCACCGCCCCGTCTGCGCTGATCTGCCCGCCGACCAGACCCGTGCCGCCCGCATAGGGGACCACGGGAATGTTAGCCTCGGCGCAGCGGCCCAGGACGAAAGCCACCTCTTGCGTTGTCCCGGGGGCAATGACCAACCCCTGCCCCGACCAACGGCCGCGCGGTTCTTCCAGATAGGGCGACGTATCCTCCACGAAGGCCTTCTCGCGAAGGCGATCGCGCATCTCAGCTTCGAACTCAGGGGTGACGGATTGGTGCTTCATGGCTCTGTAGTCACATGACAGACAAGGGCGTGCAATACGATCTTCAGACCCTTATCCGTCATCGCCTTCGGTCAGATAACGTGGTTCCAACACCATAACGGTTCGCCGGTTTGGCAAAGTGGCAAGTGACAATGTCACATCGGATGTGCCTGTGCGCTCTATGGCGTATCCGCTTGCCTCCATATCCGCCACGAAGGCATCCAGCGTCTGCCGGCCAAACCAGTGCATGG
>JAHDFG010000121.1:3467-6440 GCA_020628265.1 Pseudooctadecabacter sp.
GCCTCCATATCCGCCACGAAGGCATCCAGCGTCTGCCGGCCAAACCAGTGCATGGGGATGACGACTGTCGACCGCAGCTCCTCCAAAACCCGCAAGAGCGTCGGATGATCCAGCGTCAAACCGCCGTCGACAGCGGCCATGACGACATCCATCCGACCAAGAGCCGCGTATTGGGTCGGGTCTGGTTCGTGATGCAGGTGGCCAAGATGCCCCACACAAAGCCCGGCAACTTCAAAGACGAAAATGGAATTGCCATTCGGCCTCACATCCATTGCATCCCCGAACCCTGCGCGCCGGGTATCGGTGTGAACATTGCGCACAAGCATATCGCCCAGATCAAGGTAGTGGTCTCGAGCGCCCCTCTCGTCGGCCCAACCTTCCAGCACATGGGGTATGTCCGGATCGGGAAACGCCGTCCAATGGGTCGAATGGGCATTGTTCATGGTGATCACGTCGGGCCGGAAATCTACGTTGCCGACATACCCTGTGAAATCCGTCATCGCGTCTGTGCCGCCATGCGCCTGTATCAGAAACATCGCATGGTTGACGTAAGTGATCCGAACACTGTCTTGCACCACATCTGCGCGAAACGACGCCGGTTGGACATAGGTCAACCCAGGCACGTCACCGGCCAGAGCAATGCAATGGGACGGAATGCGGTCCTGCGCAGCCACAGGCATGGCGAACAGAATGAAAAGAAGAACCGACCAACGCATGAAAGACAAGTAATGCAAAACGCCTTGCGGACCAGCGAAACCCTCTCTTCTTTGATGCCCAAATACCTTGGGGTGAGGTGCCCCGCACCGAGGGGCAACGCCCCTCCCCTGATTTTTCTTTGAAAAATCAGCACCCGCCCGCCGCAGGCGCCGATCGCAAGATCGCTAGCCCACGTCGGTCTTTCCGCGCCGGTCGTGGCGCAGATTGGCGTAAAGAACATGGTTCCGCCACCGTCCGTTAATCTGCAGGTAGGCCTGAGCCACGCCTTCGTACTTGTAGCCACAGCTTTCCAGCAAACCACGTGACGGCGCGTTTTCCGGCAAACACCCGGCCTCGATCCGGCTCAGATCAAGCGTCGTAAAGGCGTAATGGACCACGGCTTCGATGGCTTCGCGCATGTATCCCTGACGGGCATGGGCCTCACCAATCCAGTATCCGGTCGTGCCTGCCTGCGACGGACCGCGACGGATATGATCAAGTGTAATCGCACCCAACACCGTCTCGTCACTCCGCCGGACCAGAAAGAGCGGCACGGCCGTACCGTTGGAAATTGATCGCTGTGCCCAGTAGACGCGGTTGGTGAAACTCTTGCGGGTCAGATGATCGGCAGCCCACGTGGGCTCCCACGGCTGCAGGAACTCGGCCGACTCCTGACGCAACGCGGCCCACTGACGAAAATCCGAATGGGCAGGTGGGCGCAGCGTCAGCCGCTCCGTCTCAATCCGGACTTTGCGCCGCGGACGCAGCATCAGGCAACCAACCGCGCCTTCATTGCGCTCAATTCGGGGGCGTCATCGACCGGACCATAAAGTGCCAGCGCAGCCTTCGTATCCGTCACCAATTTCGCCCCGACGGCGCGCACATCACCGGTGGTCACCGCATCGATCCGCTCGATCGTGTCTTCGATGCTGGGCACCTTGCCCCAAATCGCCACCATGCGCGCCAGACGTTCCGCGCGGTTGCTGGGGCTTTCCAGCCCCATCAACATGCCGGCCTTCATCTGGGCACGGGCCCGGGCCACCTCCTCGGCTGACATATCATCGGCTGCACGGCGAAGCTCATCAATTGTCAGCGTCGCCAACTCGCCCAATTGCTCTGACGATGTACCGGCATAGACGGTCATCATACCGGTGTCCGCATACGCGCCTGCTTGGGCAAAGATGGTGTAGCACAAACCACGGTTTTCCCGCAGTTCCTGAAACAGGCGGGACGACATGCCGCCACCCATGGCAATGGCATGGATCTGGGCTGCGTAAATGCCAGGATCACGGTAGTTCGGCCCCTCAAACGCCAGTGCGAAATGCGCCTGTTCCAGCCCTTTGATCACCCGCTTCTCACCGCCTGCAAAGGTCGCAGGCTCTGCCTGATTTGGCTCGGCACGTCGTGGCAAATGGCCGAAAAGCTTCTCGGCCAAAGCCAGCAACTCGTCAGGATCCACGGCACCCGCCGCAGACAGGATCATCTGGTCGGGGCCGTAGTGTTCGCCCACGAAATCCGCCAGATCCGCACGGCCAAAGGCGCTGACCCGTTCCGACGGCCCAAGGATCGTCCGGCCCAAGGCCTGCCCCGGGAAGGCTTCTTCCTGAAGCCAGTCGAAGATCACATCATCCGGCGTATCATGGGCCTGACCGATTTCCTGCAGGATCACGCCGCGCTCGACCTCGATCTCGGACGGATCGAAGACGGGGTTCAACAGAATGTCGGCGATCACATCCAGCGCCAGCGGCACGTCGTTTTCCAACACACGGGCGTAGTACGCCGTCATCTCACGGGAGGTATAGGCGTTGATGTAGCCGCCCACATCCTCGATGGCCTCGGCAATCTGCAATGCCGTCCGACGCTCCGTGCCCTTGAACGCCATATGCTCAAGGAAATGCGCAATCCCGTTCTGCTCGGCACGTTCGTGGCGGCCACCGGCCATCACCCAGATCCCGATCGAGGCCGACTTCAGCCCCGGCATCTGTTCCGTGACAATGCGGAAGCCGTTGGACAATTCGTGCTGGACTACGGTCACTTGGAACGGCGCTCCTTGATGAGGGTTTGCAACGCCGCCAGATCGTTGGGGACCCGTGTGACGCGTTCGTCGCGGTCATACAGGTCCGCCATATGCGGGGGCAAGGGGGGGTGTTGACCTGTCGCTTTCTCTACAGCCGCGGGAAATTTCGCCGGATGCGCTGTGGCCAGCGTGATCATCGGCACGTCGGACTGAAAGCCATCCGCGACCTTCACGCCCACTGCCGAATGCGGGCAGAGCAA
>JAHDFG010000122.1 GCA_020628265.1 Pseudooctadecabacter sp.
GGCCTGACAGCGGCCTTCGACGACTGGATTTCAACCACCCGCGCCCGGCTCGTTGCGGAGACACTGGACCGACTGGCCGCAACCTACTCCGACGACACACTTGAGGCGGGTAAGGTCAACCGCGCGGCGCGCGCCGCTCTTATCCTTGATGACCATAACGAAACCGCCGCACGCACGGCTATGCGCAGCCATGTGGCGATGGGAAACTCGGCCTTGGCCCTTCGGATCTATGGCGACCTATACGAACGCCTTGCCGATGATCTCGATGCAGAACCTTCGGCGGAGACGCAGGCCCTCGCGGTTGAGATCAAAATGGCAGCGATTGATCCTCCCTCAGCAAAAATCAGCACGCCTGTGGCCGCGAAACCGGTAGAAATGGCCCGGACCGCCCCCGTGAGCATCGCAGTCTTGCCTTTCGATGTCTTTTCCGATGCCGAGGTGCCGCCCTATCTGGCCCTTGGCCTGCTGGATCAGATCACCTGCCGGTTGGCGTCCTACCAGATGCCCGCCGTAATTTCCTCCAACTCAACGCGCAGCTACCTCGGCGCGGTTCCGTCACTTGACGTCGTGCAACGGGAGTTGATGTCGACCTACGTAGTAACCGGAAGTGTTCTGGTGGACCGTGAAACGGCCTCAATCGCTGTGCAACTGGTCGAGGTTGGCACGGGTCTAGTGAAATGGGCCGGCTCGTTCGATGTGGCGCGGGACGGGATTTTTGCCGCCGGCATGAACCTTGCGGAACGGATTGCGCAAACCGTGATCCCGAACCTCAATCTGTCAGAGCTGCGGCAGGTACTACTTGAGCCCGTGGGGATGCTGGGCCCCTATCATCTGGTGCTGAAGGCCAAGGATCAGATGTTCCAGCTCGATCATACGGCGTTCCTGTCGGCGGGCGAATTGCTGCAACAGGCAGTTGCTGCTGACCAGACCTACGCCCCGGCCCATGCCCTATTGGCCGAATGGTACGCCCTGCGCCTGTGGCAGGGCTGGAGCGATCAGCCCAAGCCCGATGAGCGCGCCCTGCTGGACCATGCGACCCGCGCGGTCTCGCTGGCCCCTGGCGATGGCCGGTCGGTGGCGTTGATGGCCCATTGCAAAATGATGTTTGGCGCCTCCCATCAAGAGGCCCTGACCCTGTTCGATCAAGCCCAGACCCTGTTTCCGAATGATGCCGAAACACTGTCTTGGTCCGTCCCGACCTTGTCCTTTGCCGGTCAATCCCAGCTTGCGGTCGAAAACGGGACACGTGCCGTCGCCCTGTCGCCGCTTGATCCGTTCCAGTTCCGTAACGAACACTTCCTTAGCATCGCGCATTTCATGAACGGGTCTTACGACGAATCCGCGGACCTAGGACTGTCCTGCTTCGAACGTTCGCCCGAATATTCATCGAACTTGCGGATGACGATTGCAGCCCTGACGAAGGCAGGCAGGTCCGATGAGGCGGTCCCGTTGGTCGAACATCACGGAACGCTTCTGCCGGACTTTTCTGTTGCGCGCCTTATGGCGAACCACGGTCTGCGCGATCCAGCAGCACGGCAGGCGTTCGGCGATGTTTTGTTGTCCGCAGGACTGCCAGCCTAAGCGCATCACGCAGAAATCACGCACAAACGCTGCCCATGCGTTAACCTTTTCCTCAGCATAAACGAGGGAGAGTAACATGCTGACACTTGGAAGTGGTCACGGCGCGACACATGGCGCCACTCATGGTGCAACACACGGCGCGACACATGGCGCAACACACGGGGCGACGGTTCCGGCGCCCGGGGCGGGGACAGTCATGCCCGCATGGTCACCGCTGGACGGCGTGCATGAGGTGGCCATGCTGCGCCCCGATGCTTTTGACGAAGGCGACATTCATCCAGACCTTTGGGCGCTTGGCACGATGCCCGCCTTGATGGCGACCGTCGACTTTTCACAGTTCAACGTGCCCGACTGGGATCGCAACACCACAGACGAAGACATGCGGAACATCGAACTGATCCGCGCGATTGAAGGGCGCGAGGTTGTCATCGCCGATCTGGGGTCCGAAATCGTAGCCCAGTCCGGAAGGTTCGATTTTGCTTATGTATCGGTGCTGTCGCTGACGACCCATCGCCACAAGAACACGCTGCGGCTCATCTCGCTGGCGATGCTGGCGTCCGGCATGGTGGGCATGCGGCTGAAGATGGAACAGATGCGGCCCCGCCCCGTGCAGGTCTGGCCCGGCATCCTGCCGATCATTCCGACGCCAGCGCATCCGGCCTATCCGTCCAACCACGCCACCCAATCCCACTGTGTGTCCGCGATGCTCAAAGCGGTCGTCGGCGAAGGCACACCTGAAGCACACTATCTAGACGATCTGGCCACGCGCGTCTCTCGCAACCGTGAAAGCGCAGGTGTGCATTTTGCCAGTGATACGGACGTGGGCATCACGCTGGGTCGCGAAATCGCAGCACAATTCCAGTATGCCGAGCCCTTCAAGACGTTGATCGCAGAGGCCAAGAAAGAACTGGGCAAGGCAGAGGCGGCGGCAGAGGCCACCTCATGAGGCGGGCAGGACGTGCCAGCGGCGGAGGGATTCCCACAGGCTGGATGGCTAAGGACGCGATTGCGGCGGCAGATATCCGCAGGCAATCGGTGCAAACGTTCTTCACCTCCAGCAGTCCGCCCGACGAAAACAGCGAACCCGAGATCCAGTTCCGGACGCTCAGTTTCAGTCTGGTTGGCGGACTGGCCCAAACGCAGGAATTGGTCACATCGGGCAACTGGCCCGCACGGGATCAGGCCCATCGCGGAACGTGCAACGCCTTTGCCTTTGTCGCAGCGGCAGAGCTGATCGCTTGGCAGGAGACGGGAGTTCTTCCCCGATATTCCGAAGAGCAACTCTATACCGTCACGCGCAATCAGCCGCTAGCCGGCCTTGCCAGCAGCCAAGCGGACGTGAACGCTATCAAAGATGCCGGAACAACCTTCCTGCAGCAGGTTCGTGACGCGGTTCTGTCAGATCAACCCGCGCTGGTGTTGGGGAACGAAGGGGAATACCGCACTGATGGTGACCTGCCCGTAAACCATGAGGAACCGACAAAACCATCGCCCACGGTCGTCGACATCAGCCATTGGTCATTCAAGCACGACATCTACGTCGCGGCCGTGAACTCCGGTGACCCTGTATGGCGAGGGGACACCCCGCAGGACACCACCTTACAGGAGCTGTTCCTGAGCCAGCTGCAGCAGGGCAATCCCGTCGTTGCAAGCTTTCCCATCCTGCCAGGTCGGGGGCGGCGGGCCTTCACGGCGGGTCCCGCGCGACGACTGGGCATTACCAGCTTCCCTGACGGTGTCACCTTTGGCGCGGACGAACCGGCGCCACTCGGGGGGCATACGGTCTGTCTGACCGGATATGTAGACGATCCGCAACCCAGTGCACCGGACTTCGGCTGGTTCATCTTCCGCAATAGTTATGGTGAGCGGTTGTTCGGCTGCGACGTCGAAGAATCACCGCTGGCGACACGGGGACCGATGCGGGGGTACGGGGTGATTTCCTCTACCGATCTGGAAGCCTATTGCTGGGAGTATCTGTATCGCGATCTCGCCGCCTAAAGGGACCGCTTTAAACATTGAAATCGGGCGCTCCGTTCTGCGGGGCGCCCTTTTTTGTAACCCGTGAACGCTGAAATCACGCAGGGTTGCCGAAAGATTAACGCGCCCCCTGTCACCTTGGCTCCAAGAGAACGCCACATAGGAGACGCGAGATGACCAGCCTTCATGGATCCCTGACCCCCGTCGAGAATGCGGACGAGTGCGGCAGCTTCGGCTACCTGTTTCCCGATGCGCCTACGGTCCCTTTTGACGCCGATACCTCGACGCTCCTGACGCCCCTGCATTCCGAGATGTACCGCCATCTGGACCCCGAAGACCTGAACAATTCCGCGCTTGCTCCGGTCATGACCTACCTTGGGCAATTCATCGACCACGACATCACGAGGCAAGGTCTGTCTCGTGCCGATGCGGGAGAGGTCGTTGATATCTTTGGTCCCAACGGTGAAGGGTTCGCCCCCCAGCCCCGTGAAACCGTCGCCGATGCGATCAAGAACGAACGGACCGGCAGACTCGACCTTGATAGCCTTTATGGACCGCGTGAGCCGACGGGGGATGCGGCAACCGACAAGCTCATGGGGTTGATGCGCAATCCCAACGACCGTGCCAAGATGTTGATCGGACTTCCGTCCCCGACCGAAGGCGGCATTCCCAGCGGGCTCCCTGTCGACGGCGAGGCCGACCTGCCGCGCCTCCGGCGGCTGATGCGGCCGGAGGCCGGAGACCCGCTGTTCACCCAAGCGGATTTTGACGCGCTACCGGATGACATGAAACGGCGTTTCAGCACCAAGACTGGCGAGCCGAATATGCATGCCGCGGTCATTGGCGATCCGCGCAATGACGAGAACCTCTTCGTCGCCCAATTGCACATGGTGTTTCTGCGGTTCCACAATGCAATGGTGGATACCCTGCGCGCCGAGGGGTTCGAGGGCGATGCCGACGCCCTGTTTGACGCCGCCCGTGCCGAAGTCGTTCTGCACTACCAATGGCTGGTGATGAACGTCTACCTGCCACAGGTCTGTGATCCGGTCGCGCTGCAAGCGGTCAAGGCATCTGGTGCGGCCATGTACGGTGCTTTCAAGGATGCATGCGGCCACGAAGCAGGTGACCACTTCCCCATGCCGATCGAATTCGCTGCAGGAGCCTTTCGGTTCGGTCATTCCATGGTGCGCGGCAACTACGATTGGAACAGCGCCTTTGGTCACGAAGGCTCGATCCTACCGACCGCAAATTTCGCATTGATGTTTCAGTTCACCGGAAACGGGGACAACCCCATGAACGGATTCAAGACGCTGCCTCAAAACTGGGTCAGCGACTGGTCGCGGACGGGCCTCGCAAATTCAGAATTCGCCCAACGCACGACGCGGCGCATCGACACCAACGTCGCCCTTCCCCTTCAGGACATGGCGAACGAGGGCGACAAGGTGGACGAGAAGAACCTTGCTGCACGAAACCTCAAGCGGGGCATTCGGATGTCCCTGCCAACCGCTCAAGCCTGTGTTGACGCGTTGAACGCCACCCACGGCTTTGCCCTGCGCCCACTGACAAAGGCTGAATTGACCTCGGGGCGGACGGGCAACGAACTCAAGGATCTGCGCTATGACGAGGCGACGCCCCTTTGGTTCTATGTCCTCAAAGAAGCCGAGGTCCGGCAGGCCGGTCAGCGGTTGGGCGCCTTGGGCACCCATCTTGTTGCAGGCACAATCGCCGGCCTGATCATCCACGATCCGAACAGCTACTGGAACCGCGACGGCTCAATCGAGGGGCGTTGGCATCCTGTCGATGGCCTCCGTCCTGCGGGGCGTCTGGTGGACAGCCTGCCCGACTTCCTGCGTGCCGCAGGCGTGTTGGAGGGTTGAGAGGATGGTACCCGTAGCACGAGCAATCCTTGCGGCGGGCCTTGGGCTGGCCGCATGCTCCACACCCGATATCAGCGCAGAGTTGACCCAAGTCCGGACCGACTTTGACAGTTTTTCCGAGAAGGTAGGCCCTACCGTCGCAACCCAGGCACAAGCCGAACATGCCCGTGTGGAGGCACAGACGCTTGCGGCAGGCGGGTTTGTTGTCGAACTGCAGGGTGATTGCGATGTGATCGCTGCCCGCGATGCGGGCCAAGTGATAAGCAGCTGCCGGTTGGTGGAAACCTTCGATCCACGGGATGACGCGGGCTCCGCGACCGAAGCTCAGGATTTCCTGACGATCATGGACGCCTATCTGACGTCGCTTGAGGACCTTGCGGCTTCTGACACACCGGCACAGGCGCGGGCCAAGGCCGACGCTCTTGTTGCAGCTTTCGGCACGGCCGACGCCGACCGGCCAGCTGCCTTCGAGCGTCTGGGGGCGCGGGTGCGGGATCGTCAGGATCTCATCGCAACCAGTACCGAGTTCTTCGTCAATCAGGTGCGGGTCGCAGCGTTGCGGCGCGTGATGGCGAAGGCCGATGCGGTGATCGAAGACGCTGTACCGCTGGTTGCCGCTCATCTCGCCGCGTTTGATGAACCGCTTTTGACAGCTCAGGAAAACCTGTTGCGGGCCGATGGCGCTGTTCTGGACGCGATTGAAGCAGGGGATCAAGCAGCCCATGCCACAGCAATCGCCAACCTGCGCAACGCCCATACTGCATTCCAGAAGGCAGAAGCCGCCTCACCAATCACGCAGCTTTATCTGTTCCGCGCAGCCCACGCCCGCCTGCTGGCTCGCACACGCATCGGCGCCGACCCTGACGAGTTCGTCGATGCCCTAGAAGAGCTTCGCGCCCTGCGTGATGCCGCAGTTGAGTCCTGAAGGAGGGAGACCA
>JAHDFG010000123.1 GCA_020628265.1 Pseudooctadecabacter sp.
GATTTGTCCTAAGCTGCATGGGCCGCGTCCTTACCCGTTCTGGCGGCAACAACAACATCCGAACGGGATCGAGGAGGGCCATTGCATGGCTGTTTTGATCAAGGGCGCGCGGAGCATTCTGACGATGAATGACGCCCGTGCGGAACTTCAGGATGCCGATATTCTGATCGAGGGTGGCGAAATTCGTGCCATCGGGCAGGGGCTGATCGCAGAAGACGCAGAGATTGTTCAGGCAGAGGGCTGCGTTGTCACGCCGGGCTTGGTCAACACGCACCACCACCTTTATCAAACGTTGACCCGCGCGGTGCCGGGCGGACAGGATGCGCTTCTGTTTGGCTGGTTGCAGACGCTCTACCCTATCTGGGCGCGCTTCGGACCTGAGGAAATGTTCGTCTCCGCCCAAATCGGGCTTGCAGAGCTGGCCTTGTCGGGCTGCACGCTGACGTCGGACCACCTGTACCTTTACCCAAACGGCGCGCGGCTGGATGATACGATTGCAGCCGCGGCTGAGGTCGGGCTGCGGTTTCATCCGACACGTGGTGCGATGAGCATCGGAGAGAGCGACGGCGGCCTGCCGCCTGACAGTCTGGTCGAACGGGAAGCAGACATTCTGGAAGATTGTATCCGCGTCATTGACGCCCATCATGACGCGTCCGAAGGGGCTATGGTGCGGGTGGGGGTCGCCCCTTGTTCGCCGTTTTCGGTCAGTCGGGAGCTGATGCGGGATGCCGCGACCTTGGCGCGCGACAAAGGCGTGATGTTGCACACCCATTTGGCGGAAAATGACGAGGATATTGCCTATAGCGAGGCGCAGTTTGGCTGCAGGCCCGGTCAATATGCCGAGGATCTGGGATGGACGGGCCCCGATGTCTGGCATGCCCATTGTGTGAAGCTGGACGGGCAGGAGATTGATCTTTTTGCCAGATCGCAGACGGGTGTCGCCCATTGCCCTTGTTCGAATTGCAGGCTGGGGTCAGGGATCGCGCCTGTACGTGCGATGCGGGATGCGGGTGTGCCTGTCGGCCTTGGTGTGGACGGATCGGCCAGCAATGATGCAGGATCCCTGATCGGGGAAGCGCGTCAGACCATGTTGCTGCAAAGAGTTGCCAACGGCGCTGACGCCATGTCCGCCCGCGAGGCGCTGGAGATTGCGACGCGGGGCGGGGCAGAGGTTTTGGGGCGTGACGATTGCGGTCAAATCGCAGTGGGCAAGCGCGCGGATATCGCCATTTGGGATGCCTCCGGCGTGGAAGCTGCGGGCTCTTGGGACCCTGCGGCGCTGCTGCTTGCGGGACCAACCCGTGTGCGCGATCTTTTCGTCGAAGGACGGCGGATTGTCGCCGCAGGCCAAGTCGTTAGCTTTGATTTAGGAAAAGCCATTGTAAGGCAGGGTCAGTTGGTTGCACGGTTGCAAGGCTAAAGCATTGGTTCGCGAGGGAGTAAGGCAATGAGATTTGGTATCGTAATGTTGGCGTGTCTGGCAACATTGACCGCTTGTACGGTGACGATGGTTCCGGCACCAACGAATGGGGTCGGGCCGCAAAGCCCAATTTCCGGGACCGCCCTGAATGCAAATTTCGGCCAACTGCTGAATGCAGAAAGGGCGAGGGTGGGGCTCAGACCAGTCTCGGCCAATGGCACTCTAGAGAGGATCGCGGCAGGCCATGCTCTGGACATGGAACAGCGGAATTTCTTCTCCCATACCTCGTCTGATGGTCGCACGCTGGGCCAGCGTACACGCGCAGGTGGGTACGGATTCTGTTCGGTTGCCGAGAACATCGCGCGCGGTCAACGCAACGTGGAGGAGGTCCATCAGTCATGGATGACCTCCGTTGATCACCGCGCCAACAACCTGTCGGGCAGTGTGACGGAATACGGATTGGCCCGCGTCGATGACACCTGGGTTTTGGTTCTGGCCTCGGGCGGCTGTTAGGCGGTCTTTACCGGCTGTCCCGCCACGTATACCTGCGCGACGGCTCGGTCGTCGCCCATCATGATCGTCGGGAACAGGGCTTCCCAAAGCGTGTCCGCACGCATGCTGCGCTGGGCAATTGCGGGCGTTGAGGCAAGGTCGATCACGGTCAGATCCGCCGTAGCCCCTACACTCAAGGACCCGATTTTTCCGCCCATATGAAGCGCACGGGCGGACCCTTCGGTTGCCAACCACATCAGTTGGGCTGGATGCAGGGCAGTGCCGCGCAACTGGGCCAGCTCATAGGCAGCCGCCATCGTCCGCAGCATTGAAAACGATGACCCGCCGCCGGTGTCCGTGGCCAGCCCTACCGATAATCCACGGGCCTTCAGTCCCGCCATATCGAACAGCCCCGATCCGATGAAGGTGTTGGACGTGGGGCAGTGAACGACTGCTGCACCTACTTCGGCCAATCTGTCGATCTCACGCGCCTCCAGATGGATGGCGTGGCCATAAAGGCCGCGTTCGCCCAGCAAACCGTGTGCTTCATAAGTGTCCAGATAGTCGCGGGCGTCCGGGTACAGGTCGCGCACCCAGTCAATTTCATCAAGCTGCTCGCTCAGATGGGTCTGCATCAGGCAATCGGGATGGGCCTGCCAAAGCGCGCCCAATGCTTCCAGTTGCTCAGGCGTGGAAGTGGGGGAGAAGCGCGGGGTGATCGCATAGGACGCGCGCCCCTTGCCATGCCACTTGTCCAGCAGGGCCTTGCTGTCGTCATAAGCCGATTGCGCCGTGTCCCGCAGCCCGTCCGGCGCATTGCGGTCCATGCAGGTCTTGCCGCCGACAACGGCCATCCCACGCGCGGCCGCAGCGCCAAAGAAGGCATCGACGCTTTCGGGGTGGATCGTACAAAAACTGGTCAGGGTCGTTGTACCATGGGCAAGTGCCAGATCCAGCGTGCGACCTGCGACGTCATCTGCATAAGCGCGGTCGCCAAAGCGGGTCTCTTCGGGGAAGGTGTAGGTGTTCAGCCAGTCAATCAGCCGCTTGCCCCAAGAGGCCACGATGCCGGTTTGAGGGTAATGCATATGCGCATCGACAAAGCCTGCCGTGATCAGCGCGGTCCCGTGGTCCGTGACTTGGGCTGCCGGATACGCGGCTTGCAGATCGCTGGCCTCGCCCATGGCGGCGATGCGCCCGCCGCGGATTAGGACACCGCCGCGGCTGCTGATACGGGCGGCGTCCTCGGGCTGGACGTCGAAGGGGTCGGCGTCAAACGCAAGGGTCTGACCGATGAGGATGTGGTCTGTCATGCCGCCCCTTAAATCAGGCCCCAAGGGGGCGGTAAATTGCGAAATCGGGATTGATCCCTTGAGGGTCCACACCAGATGGATATGGTGCGCGCAAGGTCGAGGGTCTGTCATGTCTGATGTCATGGAAACGGTTGAAGAAGACAACGAAGGGTTGCCGCGCAATCTTGTCTCGTCCGTCGTCGATGCGGTGGATCTTGGCGACAAGTCCGCCCTTGATGATCTGCTGGACCCCCTGCACGCTGCTGATATTGCTGACCTTCTTGAGCAAATGGATCAGCGGGACCGCGCCTCTTTGCTGGCGCTTTGGAAAGGCGGGATGGACGGGGAAATCCTGTCCGAGCTGGGCGACGATTTGCGCGAAGAGGTCATTGACGCGCTCGGACCTGCCGAACTCGCCGAAGCCGTCCGTGAGCTGGAAAGCGACGACGTCGTCGATCTTGTGGAAGATCTGGACGAAGAGCAGCAGGAACAGGTTCTGGATGCTCTGGACGAAGGTGACCGCGTCGCCGTGGAAAAGGCGCTGGCCTATCCCGAGGAATCTGCCGGCCGCCTGATGCAGATGGAGGTCGTCCGCGCCCCGTCCCACTGGACTGTGGGCGAGGCGATTGATTTCTTGCGGGCGTCTGACGATCTGCCGGAACAATTCTACCACGTGATATTGGTCGACCCGCGCATGAAACCCGTTGGGTACGTCACCCTCGGCCGCCTTCTTGGCACGCCCCGTCCGATCCACCTGACCGAACTGCTGGAACCCAGTTTCCGCACTTTCCGCGTCGATCAGGACGAAGAGGACGTGGCCTATGCGTTCAACCAATACCATCTGATCTCTGCTCCCGTCGTCGATGAAGACGACCGGCTGGTGGGCGTGATCACCATCGACGATGCTATGATCGTGCTCGATGAAGAACACGAAGAAGACATCCTGCGTCTCGCCGGTGTGGACGGGGAATCGAGCCTGACAGACAAAGTGATCGCGACAACCAAACGCCGTTTTCCATGGCTGGCGGTGAACCTTGTGACCGCCATTCTGGCCTCGCTTGTGATTGCACTGTTTGAAGATGTGATCGCGGGGCTGGTCGCGCTGGCCGTGCTGATGCCCATCGTTGCATCCATGGGCGGCAATGCAGGCACCCAGTCCCTGACCGTCGCCGTGCGGTCCATCGCCACCAAGGATTTGACCGGCGCAAACGTCTGGCGCGTGATCCGACGAGAGGTTCTGGTGGGCTTGGTCAACGGGGTCGCGTTTGCCGTAGTCATGGGCATTGTCGGCTGGGTCTGGTTCGGTCAGCCCATGCTGGGTGTCGTTATTGCACTGGCCATGGTCATCAACATGGTGGTCGCCGGTCTGGCGGGCACAGCTATTCCGGTGATTTTGGACAAACTGGGCGTCGACCCCGCGCTCGCGTCTGGGGCCTTTGTGACCACGGTCACAGATGTCGTAGGCTTCTTCGCCTTCCTCGGCCTCGCTGCGGTGATCCTGCTATGACCCTGCAGGAGCGTAAGGATGCCTCCCGCAAGGTGGCGTTTGCTGCCCGCAAGGCCGCCTATGACAGCGGCGTCGGTCATGCCGCTCACTTGTCGTCGGTCCTGGCCGGCTACCGCGGCGTGCCGCTGGCAGGCTACGCGCAAATGCGCACGGAGTTGGACCCGACCCCCGCCATGGAAGAGGCCGCCGCCCACGGCCCCGTGGCACTTCCGGTGATCGAGGCTGCCGGAGAGCCGCTGAAATTCCGGCAGTGGACACCGGGGTGCGAGATGGTGCCCGGTGCTTTTGGCGCGGCCATTCCCGAGTCGGGCGACTGGATCACACCGGAAATTCTGATCGTGCCTTTGGTTGCTTTCTCCCGCGCGGGGGGACGCCTCGGCTACGGGGGCGGCTTTTATGATCGCACCTTGGAGGGGCTGCGGGCGGTCAAACCCACCCTCGCCATCGGGTTCGCCTTCGCGGCTCAGGAATTGAACGATCTGCCGCTGGAGCCCACCGACCAACCCCTCGATCTTATTGTGACCGAACGTGAGGTCATCGACGTCGTCTGATCGCTTCTTTGGCTTTGAAATATCCCGGGGTCTGGGGTGGAACCCCAGCGGATCGGATGGGCTATGCCCATTCGATCCAGATAGACAACCGAGACGCCCCTTGTCATAGGCCCGTCATCTTGATCTACGAACACCCATGAAACTACTTTTCCTAGGCGACGTCATGGGCCGGTCCGGCCGCTCCGGCATAATCGAACGCTTGCCACAGTTGCGCGCCGACTGGGGCCTCGACTTCGTGGTGGTCAATGCCGAGAACGCGTCCAACGGGGCAGGGCTGACTGCCAAACACGCGAAACTCCTGCTCGATGCAGGGGCCGATGTTCTGACTCTGGGCGATCATGCCTTTGACCAGAAAGACATGATGCAATTCTGCGAGGCTGAACCGCGCATCATCCGCCCCCTCAATTTCTCCAAGGCCGCCCCGGGGAAAGGCGCGCGCGTGTTCGAGGCCTCTCGCGGGCGCAAGGTGCTGGTGGCACAGGTCTTGGGCCAAGTCTTCATGAAGCGGGCCTTTGACGATCCGTTCTCTGCTGTAGAAACGGTGCTGAAGGCGCATCCGCTGGGCGGCACGGTGAATGCCAGCCTTATCGATGTCCATTGTGAGGCCACCTCCGAGAAAATGGCCATGGGGCATTACTGTGACGGCCGCGCGTCGGTTGTTGTCGGCACTCACACGCATGTTCCCACAGCCGACGCAATGATCCTGCCCGCAGGTACCGCCTTTCAGACCGATGCGGGCATGTGCGGCGACTACAATTCTGTCATCGGCATGCAAAAGGAAGAACCCCTGCGCCGCTTTATCACCGGCATGCCGAAGTCGCGGTTCGAGCCTGCGGCGGGTGAGGCCACGCTGAGCGGCCTATACGTCGAAACCGATGATCGGACGGGTAAAGCCACGCGGGTCGAACAGGTCCGGCAAGGCGGACGGCTCAGCCAGCAGGGGCCGTCATGACACGCCACGCGGTCCTGCCATGGGCCGCGCTTTTGGTGTTCGGGGCAGGGTGGGGCGTGATGCAGCCCCTGACCAAAATAGCTGTCACAGGCGGGTTTGAACCCTTTGGTCTCATGGTCTGGCAAGGGCTGAGTTCCCTGATCGTCGGCGG